>JALONE010000029.1 GCA_025455125.1 Bacteroidota bacterium | reverse complement strand
GTCCGTGAACTTACCGCGACCGTGAAGACGTGTTTTAGCTCAAGGGTGTAAGGACGGTAGCGAAGGACCATCTTCCCGCTGCGAATGTTCTGCGGAACGTTGCTGGCGATGGCTCCATAGGGATTCGCGGCGACGACAGCGGTGGCGGCAGCGGTGGTCTTGAGGAAATTGCGTCGATTCAGGTCCATGGTGAGGGCTTTCAGTGGTGTGAGGGGAATGACGGCGTAAACTATGGAAGGATGTAAGAAGATTCAACATGTCCCAACGCACATTTCCGCCATCTGTTCCCTCTTTTTCCCCCGTTTTCGCAACTTCCACTTGACTTTCACTCGGTTTTGCCTAAATTGCATAACCATTGGTGGGGAAAAGTGGGGAAAACTTTCCCAAAGATATGTCTTCGTTCAAAGGCCGACATACATACGCTGTCGACGACAAAGGACGCATCGCGATTCCGCTGAAATTGCGGAAGAACATCGATGCGAAGTCGAAGAAGCGCTTTATCGTGACCCGAGGACTCGAACGCTGTCTCTATTTATATCCGCAGGATGAATGGGACAAACTCGAGTCGTTCGCGCGCTCGCTTTCATTTCGCGATGGCGCCGACCGGGATTTCGTCCGCGCCCTCTTTCAATGGGCGGACGACGTCGCACCGGATGGTCAATTCCGCATCATGCTCTCTCCGGAATTGAAGCAGTATGCGGGTATCGAGAACGAAGTCGTGATCCTCGGCGTCCTCGACCGAATGGAAATCTGGAGTCCGGCCGCGCTCGCCGAGCATGAGCAGCGACAATCCCCGACGTACGAAACGGTCGCGAAGCAAGTGTACACACCGCAGCAATAAGCGGTGAAGGCACGCGTGGAGGCGTCGTCCTATCATACCCCGGTCCTTCTCAACGAAGTTCTCGCATACCTCATCACCCGTACGGATGGTGTGTACGTCGATGGAACCCTGGGAGGCGGGGGCCATGCGGAAGCCGTTCTGAATCGAATCGGTCCCGATGCGCGCCTGATCGGGATCGATGCCGACGAAGACGCCATTCTGTCGGCGGGTCGCCGGCTCGCTCCATTCAGTTCACGTGTTACGCTGATACAGTCATACGCCAGCGAACTCAACGCAATTCTCGAACGAACTGGCGTTTCGTCGGTCAGCGGCATTCTCCTGGACCTCGGCGTCTCGTCGCATCAGTTCGACGCGATTGAGCGAGGATTCAGTTTTCGCGCGGACGAGCGGTTGGACATGCGAATGGACCGGCGGCAGGAACTCAGCGCCGCGACGGTTCTCAACACGTACGACGAGGCACAGCTCGCGCAGATCCTCTGGGAGTATGGAGAAGAAAAGCACTCGCGCCGCTTGGCAAAGCTGATCGTGCAACGACGCCTTCAGCGGCCGCTCGGAACGACGGGAGACCTTGCCGCGCTCGTTGAACAGGTGGCGGGACCCAAGCATCGGATCAAGTCGCTTGCGCGGGTCTTTCAGGCGATCCGCATTGAAGTGAATGATGAATTGTCGCGTCTCAAGCGCGTCCTCGCTGACGGGATCGCCGTGCTTGCCCCCGGCGGACGCTTGGTTGTCATCGCCTATCACTCTCTGGAAGACCGGATCGTCAAGGAGACGTTCCGTTCCGCCTCTGCCTCCCGTGTGCGGTCCGGTCATCCGCTTCTGCCGGATACACCGCTGACGCCGACACTTCGCGTGCTGACGACAAAACCGGTGGAGCCGAGCGAGACTGAGATCGAATCGAATCCGCGCGCACGCAGTGCGAAACTTCGTGCTGCAGAAAGAATCTAGAAGATACTACGAAGACACAAAGGCCACAGAGCGCAAGAAGAGAGAAGATAGTCGTGCCATTTTCAACAAGTTGACTTGTGTTTCTAGGGAGCGTCGGTCTGAGCGTGCCTGCCCCTGCGCTGTGTGCGGGGTCGAAGACCGACGCTTGTATCCCGGTCATCCTTCGATCCTTCGCGCGTCATCCTGAGCTTGTCGAAGGGTGACGCGTTCAGGACAGGCAAGCTCAGGATAACCGCCCATCGAATACAAGGCGACATAATGGAACCGGTACGATAGAATGCACTTCGTGCAACCTTCGTGTCTCTGTGCCTCTGTGGTTTGCTTCTTCTTAAGATGAAACCGGAAAAGAATTGGGGCCAAATATACGCCGACCGGGCATTGCAGCCTGAGCCCGAGCCGGAGCAGGAACGCGGGATCGTCATTCCCCGCGTCCGGGAAGCTCGCGACCTCGTCTACAACGGACCGATGCCGCAGGATGAGTCGGTCCCAAGGTCGGCGCCGATGCCCGGCGTTCAGCGTAACCGCCGCTCGACGAAGCGAAAGGTTTCCCCCTTCAATGTCGTTCTCTTGCTGTTCGCGGTCGCGGTTGTCAGCGTGCTCTATATCAGCAATATCCTTGCGGTGAGCCGGCTCTTGCGCGAGATCGATGTGCTAGAAAACACTCATCGCCGACTTCAGGACGAGCAGGAACTGATGCGGGCGCAGATCAACAGGCTTTCCAGTCTTGAACGGGTCGAACGCGTTGCCACGGAGCAGCTTGGCCTGGAAGCGCCGACGAGCGTTCCGGTCTGGTTGGAGGTCGACCAGGACCGCATCGCGGAACTTGAGAGGGCGTTGAACGCCAGGCAGCGACGATGAGGAAGGAATCGACCAACGGAACCGAAACTCCGGGCGGACAGCGGTCGTTCCGGTTTCGCTTCTTCTTCTTGAAGGTTGCATTCGCGCTCGCGTTTCTCCTGGTGGGAATGCGGCTTGTTGTTCTGCAAGTGCTCGAGGCGCCGCGCTACCGGGCGATGGCGAAGAAACAATACGAGCAAACCTTCGTTCTCCCGGCAACGCGCGGCATCGTGGTCGACCGGAATGGGAACGTGCTCGTCTCAAATACGATGTTCATTTCGATCGCTGCGGACCCCAAGATCGTGGGGGAGCGCGCAACAACCGTGGCGACGCAGTTGTCCAAAGTGACCGGACGGGCGCGCGGCGAATATCTCGCACGGTTGCGGGAAGAACGGCGGTTCGTCTGGCTGGAGCGGCGCGTGAATCCGGCCGTGGCGCGCCGAATCGAAGCCGCGAAGATCGAAGGCATCGTGCTCGTCAATGAGCCGAAACGCATCTATCACTATGACGATCTCGCCGGTACGCTGGTCGGATTCACAAACGTCGACAACAAGGGCATCTCGGGCGTTGAGTTGGCGCTCGACAGCGTTCTGCGCGGCACGAATGGTTCGATCGTCATGCACCGGGACGGATTGAATCGGGTTCGTCCTTCCGCCGATCATGCACGCATCGAGCCGGTGAACGGCGAAGATATCGTGCTGACGATCGACCTGAAGTATCAAGCGATCGCGGAAGAGGAACTCAAGCGAGGACTCCAGCGCTCGCAGGCGGAAGCAGGTATGGTGGTCATGGTCGAACCGAAGACGGGGGAGATTCTCGCGCTCGCGGTCCAGCCTTGCGTGAATCCCAACGCGATCTCGGGCGTCGACCTCGCTTTGACGCGCAACCGGGTCGTCGCTGACGTGTTCGAGCCCGGTTCTGTTTTCAAACTCGTGACGGCGACGGCGGCCTACGACCAGGGAAACATTCGTCCGGAATCTCGCTGGTATGCGGAGAAAGGAACGTTCACCCTCCCGGTCGGCAAAAAGGAGAAGCAGACGATCACGGACACGCACCCGCACGAATGGGTGACGTTTGAAGAGGCGATGGCGGTTTCGAGCAACATCGTGATGGCCAAAGTCGGAAAGCAGCTGGGCGCGGAGCGGTTGTTCCGGTTTGCACGGGCGTTCGGCTTCGGCACGCCAACCGGGATCGACATCCCCGGAGAGGTTCGAGGACAGCTGAAGCGCACAGCGAACTGGTCGGGAACCACACTACAGGCCATGTCCTACGGCTATGAGGTCGGCGTCACGCCGCTCCAGATCCTCTGCGCGTATGCCGCAGTGGCCAACAACGGCGTGCTGATGAAGCCGTACGTTGTCTCCGGGATCCGTGGTTCGGACGGTTCGCTTGTGAGAATCAATGAGCCACTCCCCGTGCGCCGCGTGGCCACGGCCGATGTCGTCGGACTGTTGCGGTCGGCATTCGAACAGACAGTACAAGTGGGGACGGGGACGATGGTTCGGATGGATGGAGTCCGCATCGCCGGAAAGACCGGAACATCCCGCAAGCTGGTCGATGGCAAGTACTCGCTGAAGGACTATACCGCCTCTTTCGTCGGGTTCTATCCCGCCGAGGATCCGCAGGTCGCGTGTCTGGTCATGCTCGACAATCCGCGCGGCCGGTCGTACTATGGCGGCGAGACCAGCGGTCCGGTGTTCAAAGCCATCGCCGAACGGGTCATTCATACGTCCGAACGATTCTCTCGTGCGCCGATCGCGGAGAATCTGCATCGAAAGAACGGTCCCGTCGCCGTTCCCGATGTTCGAACGCTCGAGCCAGCGATGGCGGTGAAGATGCTGGAAAGTCACGGACTCCGCGGCACGCTCTTCGGCAAAGGGGAGATCGTATTGAAGCAATCGCCGGAACCCGGCAGGAAAGCGGAGCCGGGAGACGCGGTCTCACTGATCCTTGAGGGAAGCCCCTCGAAGGCATCCGATGGATCGATCGTCGTTCCCGACGTACGCGGACTCAGCATTCGCCGTGCGATGAATAGGCTTGTTGCGGAAGATTTCGATGTCTCCGCCCGCGGTTCGGGCGTGGTTGTGCAGCAGATCCCCTCCGCCGGCCAGCGCAGCAAACCCGGCGCAGAGATCGTGTTGGTATGTGAACCGAGGAAAATGTAGGACAAGGTGAAGCCTATGAGTCTATGAGTATTTGAGCCTTTGAGTACAAAGCCCATGAGTCCTTAAGCCCATGAGTAGAAGACATCGGTGCTTTGCTCGTGGCTCACAGACTCACCGGCTCAATGGCTCAACGGCTCAACGGCTCACAGGCTCATAGGCTCAACACTCATGAAACTCTCACCCCTCCTCAACAGCGTTTCGGTGTCGAAGCTCTTCCAGACGATGTACGGTCGGATGGTGGTGACGCATGATGTTGAGGTGAACAGGATCCAGTACGATTCTCGCAAGGTGACGCGCGGCGATCTGTTCGTCGCGATCCGCGGGACGGCAAGCGATGGCCACACCTTCCTCTCGAGTGCCATCAACAACGGTGCGAAGGTGATCGTCATTGAACGGGATGATGCATTCCCGGATTCGCTCTGCATGCATCAAGGGGTCATCAAAGTGGTCGTGCCCGACACGCGTAAGGCGCTGGCGCTCATGGCATCCAACTACTTTGGCGATCCCACGTCCGCTCTCAAGTTGGTCGGTGTGACCGGGACGAACGGCAAAACGACGACCTCGCATCTGGTCCGCTCCGTGATGGAAGCGGCGGGAGAGCAAGCCGGGTTGATCGGAACGATCGAATACCGCATCGGAGATCGGGTGATTCCCGCAACGCATACGACGCCGGAGTCGCTCGAACTGAACGGTCTCTTCGCGGACATGCGCGATGCCGGATGCACAGGCGTTTCCATGGAAGTGTCATCGCACGCGCTCGATCAGTCGCGCGTGCACGGGATGCGGTTCGCGGCCGGGATCTTCACGAATCTGACGCAGGATCATCTCGACTATCACAAAACGATGGAGCAGTACTGCGCGGCGAAGAAGATCCTCTTCAACTCGCTCGACGAGAATGCCTGGGCGATCGTGAATGCAGATGATGGATGGAGCACGGCGATGTGCGAAGGGATTCGCGCACAGTGCCGGTCGTTCGGGATCACGACGAATGCGGATTACTCTGCGTCGAACATCGCGATGAGTATCGCGGGAACAACATTCTCGGTCACGGACGGCAACGATTCTGTCGCCGTATCGACACCGCTCATTGGTCAGTTCAATGTCTCGAACGTCCTCGCAGCGTATGCGGCAGGACGTTCCCTGGGATACTCGGTCGACGCAACGCTCCGCGGTCTCGCTGCAGTGAGCAATGTCCGGGGACGATTCGAACGAATTGCCTCGCCCAAGGGATGGACCGCGATCGTGGATTATGCGCATACCCCTGATGCGATGGAAAATTGCCTGCGCACCATCCGCCATCTTCTTTCGATGAACGCTGGCGGGCGAGTGATCACCGTGTTTGGTGCAGGGGGCGACCGGGACCGGACGAAGCGGCCGTTGATGGGTGCCGTTGCGGCGAAGTATAGCGATGTGGTCGTCGTGACCTCAGACAATCCGAGAACGGAACAACCAGAGTCGATCATCGATGAGATCATGACGGGGACGCAGGGTCATCAGCATGTCATGAGGAATGCAGACCGCCGGCAGGCGATCCAGCAAGCGCTCGAAATGGCGTCCACGGGAGACGTCGTTCTCGTCGCCGGAAAAGGGCACGAGGACTATCAGGTGATCGGAACGGAGAAGGTCCGTTTCAGCGACCGCGAAGTCATCGAGGAGTACGTGCGATGAGACTAACGCGCGACGATCTGCTTCGGGTCACGCATGTCCGCAGTGCGGGAGTTCTGGACGACAAGCGAACGATCGTCACAGGTGTATCGACCGACTCGCGCACCGTGCAGCGCGGCGATCTCTTTGTCGCGATCCGGGGTGAACAGTTTGACGGACATAATTTCCTGAGCAATGCGATTCACCGCGGTGCGATTGTGGTCGTAGTCGACCAGCGGTGGGCAGAGGCAAACGAGGCAATGCTGGTCAGCATGCCGGTACCGAAGATCGTTGTCGCTGATACCTCGAAGGCGCTTGGAGAACTGGCGCGGACTCACCGGTCCCAATTCCGCCTCCCGGTCATCGCGGTCGGCGGAAGCAACGGAAAGACGACGACGAAGGAAATGATCAAAGCGGTGCTTGGACGGAAGTACCGTGTGCTGGCCACCGAGGGAAATCTCAACAATCATCTCGGCGTGCCGCAAACGCTGTTTCGCCTTGACGCCGACCATCAGATCGCCGTCGTCGAGATCGGCACGAATCATCCGGGTGAGATCGCGTATCTCTGCGACATCCTTCAGCCGACTCATGGTCTGATCACGAATGTCGGCCGGGAGCACATGGAATTCTTTCGAACGCTCGACGGCGTCGCGGATGCGGAAGCGGAGCTGTGGTCCTATCTCCGCGAACACAAGGGAACGGCGTTCGTGAACGCAGACGACGCACTGCTGGTGAAACGAGCGAAACCGATCCAGAAGAGAACCACGTTCGGCATCACGGCACGCACGCCGCACGTGAAGGGACGCATCAAGCGCTCTGACGAACGGGGATGCGCGACGATCACGGTGACCCCTGCGGGGAAGAAGCCCGTGGAGATCGCCTTGCCCGTCCCCGGTGCGCACAATGCGATGAATGCCGTAGCCGCCGCCGCGGTGGGATTCGCGATGCGCGTCCCGGCCAAGGAGATCGTCGCGGCGCTTGCGGGATTTTCGGCGGCGCCGAAGCGCATGCAGGTTCAGCAGATCGCCGGCGTGACGATCCTGAACGACACTTACAATTCGAATCCGGATTCGGCACTCGCGGCGCTGGCAACATTGAAGTCTGTTGGCTGCTCTGGGAAGAGGATCGCGGTGTTGGCGGACATGCTCGAGCTGGGCGCAGAATCGGAGTCGCTGCATCAAGCGATCGGTGAAGCCATCGCATACCATGGTGTGGATGTGCTCTTGACCTACGGTCCGCTGTCGGAGCATACGCACCGCGGTGCAACGGTTCCCCTCAAGGTGCATTACGATCAGAAGAACATTCTTGCAGAATACTTGCTGGAGGAGTTGACGGCAGGCGACGCAGTGCTGATCAAGGGATCGCGGGGGATGAGGATGGAGGATGTCGTCACATTCCTGGCCGAGCGGCTTCCGTTGAAAGGACAGGCGTAGATGCTGTACCATCTGTTTACGTACCTCGACAGACTGTATGACATTCCGGGCTTCGGCCTCTTCCGGTACATCACATTTCGCGCCGGTGCGTCGGCGGTGACGGCGCTCATTATCGCCTTCTGGCTTGGACCGAAGATCATCCGGTTGCTCCGCGAGCGCCAGATCGGTGAGGCGGCGAAGGTCGAAGCCCCCAAGACGCATCTGTCGAAAGCAGGAACGCCGACGATGGGAG
>JALONE010000384.1 GCA_025455125.1 Bacteroidota bacterium | reverse complement strand
CCATTCGCTCCATCGGCGCATCCCTATCGTATCCTCCGGGGCAAGTGTGGTAAGGTCGATGCCGAGTTCATGCTTTGCCGCCGCGCGACAGTACCCGCAGAAACAGGAATGTTCCTCGACCGTTCCGCTTGTCGGAAAACGGATGTAGTCATGCTGGATGCCGGCGACCGCATACTTCCGCGCGATCTCGCGATAGATGCTGCCGACATACTCCTGAACCGCTGGATTGGCCGGACACGCCCAGATGTAGCCGGGCTCCAGCGCTGAGAGGGTGGATCCGTTTCGATGCACCAGCTTCAAGTGTGGGTTCTCTTGCAGCGTTCTGTTGAGGTCGATCGTTCCCTTCTCTGCGTTCACGTGCCCGAGGAAGAAGGTGTGCACCCATGCGTGAACCTCGATGCGATGCCGGTTTCCGGCGTCAATGTATGCCTGCAGCAGATCGAATTCACGAAATTCTTCCCGCTGATTTGCAACGTCGCTCGGATAGACCGTCTTTCCGCCCCAGAATGTCTCCAGAAAGATGACATTGAAATTCGCAGACGCGAGCCTGCGCATCACCGAGTCGACTCCCTCGATTCTCTGCTCGCGTGGACGATGCCAAACGCCGCGAACCTCGCTTGGCGGCGACGGCATCCCGGAAGCATAGGCGACGGCGTACATCGAATCCAATGTTCGATGAGCGCGCTTCCAATCAGCCAGCGAGGTTGGCGCTGTTGTCGAACGGCCGACTCGACGCCTCAATTCCTCGAGGGTCTGCCTGTCGCTTCCGCGGCCGGAAAGCCTCTTCACGTAGCTCTCTGCTTTCTTCGACAAGGAACCCGCTGTCGCGTAGACACGGCATTCGCCGGAATTGACATGCACGCTGTCACCAACGTTCATCTCTTGAAGCCATCGTGCCGCGCTCCCATGCCCCGACAGCACGATTCCGCTCCGGGGAATCTCCCGATCGTTACCGCCGATCGCGGTGATGATGCCATTTTTCACCTCCGCTTCCGTTCCGTACGGATTGGTCCCGGTCGTTCGCGTCGGCCAGGACGGCGTGTAGACGACCAATTCGTTCGTCCCCCGTCCCGAGGGAAACTGCTGCGAACTCGGATCGATCCCGGCGACGGCGTGAGTTGACACCATCATCTCTTGCGCGGGAGCGATCGCCGCCGCTGCGTTTAGCCATACAACGAACACACCGAGAATGTACTTCATGCTTTGACACTTCCTGAGAGGAGACCGTGGATAAATGTCCGCTGCATTAGCAGGAATACGATCAGGACCGGGATAATCGCGAGGACCGCACCCGCCGCTCCGATCGGCAATGTGAACGATTCCGTATCCCGCAGGACGATCAGCGGCCACAGAAAGTTGCTCCACGAGCCGATGAAGGAAAACACAGCGAGCGTCGCCAGCGCGGGGCGCGAGAGCGGGACCAGAACCTCCCACCAGATCCGCAATGGCGAACATCCGTCGATGCGCGCTGCATCATCGAGATCACGAGGGATAGAACCATAGAATTGGCGGAGGAGGAATATCCCGAACGCGTTGACACTGAACGGGAGAATGACGCCGGCGAACGTATTGAGCAGTCCCAATTCGAGGCAGACCCGATACAAGGGGATGATGATGACCTGTTCCGGGATCATCATGGTACTCAGGATCGCGAGGAACATCAGTCGCTTCCCCCGAAAGTCCATCCGCGCAAGCGGATACGCCGCGAGTGATGCCAACAGCACATTTGCCGCCACCATGATCACCGAGATGATCAGACTATTGAGCGCGAACGTCCCAAGTGGGAGGAGTTCCATCACGTCCACGAAATTCTGGAGGCGGATCTCCTTGGGGATCAGGTTTGGAGGATAAGCAAACACCTCTTCCGATCCTTTCAGGGCTGTTGACACGGTCCACAGGAATGGACCGACCATGAACAGACCAATACAGACCAGACATCCGATGATGATCGCGCGCCGGACCATGCTACTGCTCCCGCCAGAACCGAACATTGAAATAGGAGAACGCCAGGACGATCAGAAAGAGTACGACACCCATCGCACTTGCGATGCCGAGCCGGAAGTCCAGGAATGCGGTTTGATACAAGAACGGCACGAGGGTCTGTTCCGACTGCGGAGATCCCGGGATGATGATGTAGATCTCGTCGAACACCTTCAACGCCGCGACCGACGAAATGACTGCCACCAGGGCGATCGTCGGCTTGAGGATTGGAATGCGGATGTACCGGAGCCGCTGCCATGCCGACGCCCCATCGAGCATCGCAGCCTCGTCCAGTTCCTTCGGGATGGCCAGCAGCCCGGCGAGGAAGATCAGCGCGTAATACCCGATCCCTTTCCAGACCGTCACCGCCATCACGGACAGCAAGTTGAGCGGATAGGAGGAAAGCCAGTGGAGATTCGAGGATGCGAGTCCGGTCTCTCTCGCGAGATAGTTCAATACCCCGACATCTTCATTGAACATCCATTTCCAGACGATGCCGACGACGATCATGGGGGTGATCGCGGGGAGGAAATAGAGCGCCCGAAAGAACTTCGTGCCACGGATGCCCGTGTCCAGGAGAAATGCGGTGCCGAGGGAAAGCACGATCAACACCGGCGTGACGACCAGATAGAGGAAGGAATTCTTGAGCGCAGCTAGAAAGGTGTCGTCCGTCAGGATACGGCGATAGTTCTCAAGACCGACCCAGGTTGTTTTCGCCGTGAAGGAAACGTTGTGGAACGACATCCAAAGAACATCCGCACTCGGATAGAAGACGAAGACGACGAAGATCAAAGATGCCGGAAGGAGGAAGAGATATGGCGTTGATCGCTTCACCATTCCTCCTGCAACAGCTTTGTCCATCGCACAGCGGCGGCGTCCAATGCCATGCCCGCATCAGCATTTCCCAGGAAGGCGGGGAGGAGTTCGTCTTTGAAGACGTTGTTCAACCGTTGGTAATTTCGAAGTGACGGTTTTAACACTTCCGCATTTCGAATCTGGCGAGCGGCAATGACGCGGGCCGTCGATTCGAGCGTCCCATCCTCGCGTCCGAAGAAAGGATCATTCAGCGCTTCGCGATGCGACGGGAAGATCGGCACGAGCCGGGCGAACCGCAGTTGATTCTCCTTGTTCGTCACGAATGCGGCGAACTCTCCGGCCAGTCTCGGGTTGACGCTATTGGATGAGACGCTCAAGGCCATCACATCAAGCTCGGTCTTCCCCGTTCGTCCTGCGACGCTCGGCGCAACGCCGGTATTCGCATAGATCGTCGGAGAGTTCTCCTTGATGATGCGGAGGAACTGTGGCGCTCCGACGAACATCGCCACCGTGCCGCTCTGGTACGCCGCTATCCCCCCTTGGTGTCCTTCGAACAGACACTCCCGAGGCATTGCACCCGCGCGAAACGTTTCAGCCCAGCGGCATATCACCTGCTTGCCGGTCTCTGAATTGAACAGCGCCTGCTTGCCATCGTCCGAGATAAGTGGCACGCCCTCCGAGACCAGCACCTGGTACAAGTAACTATCCACGACCAAGTTGTAGAAGAACCCATACGAACGAGAATGCTTGCGGAATGCTTTCGCGAAGTCGAGGAGTCCATCGAACGAGGTCGGGACAGAGTCTCGGGGAAAACCGGCTCGCGCGAGCTTCTCCCGGTCGTAGATCATGATCTTCGT
>JALONE010000383.1 GCA_025455125.1 Bacteroidota bacterium | reverse complement strand
CTCCTTCCCATCTTTCCGTATATTCCTTCATGAAGCTATCAAAGGCCGAGATCAAGTACCTTCGCTCGCTCTCGCATAAGAAAGTTCGCGATGAGGAGCAGAAGTTTGTTCTGGAGGGATGGAAGCCGCTCCGGGACGCGCTGGCAGCTCACGCGCCGATCGAGTTCATCGCGATCGTCTCGCAATCTGCATTGGTCGCTGAACACCGCGCGATCGTCTCCGATGCCGCCGCTCAGGGGATCGCCGTTCGTGAATTGACGGAACTCGAGCTCCGCCAGATCACCGACACTATTCATTCACAGGGTGTCATCGCTCTCGTGCGGCAGCTGAGCGCTCAGTTGTCCGAATTCCTCGAAGGAGAGGAAACGCTGCTCGTGGCTTGCGATGAACTGAATGATCCAGGGAATCTCGGCTCGATCGTGCGTACCTGCGACTGGTTCGGTGTGGACGGAATGCTCCTCAGTGCGGGGAGTGTTTCGCTGTACAATGAGAAGGTGGTCCGTGCGACGGCCGGCTCGATATTCCACATCCCCGTTGTTGAAGGATGCGATCTGCTTAACGACCTTGCGCACCTCCGACAGGCAGATTACACCATCGTTGCGACGGCCATGGACGGGAAGACCTCCATCAGGGATTTGCGTTCGATCGAAAAGATGGTGCTTGTCCTCGGCAGCGAGGCGCATGGGATCCGTCCCGAACTGCGCGCCATGGCCGACCACGTTGCCGCCATCCCAAAATTCGGTCAAGCTGAATCGCTCAACGTCGGAGTTGCATGCGCAATCATGCTGGCAGGGATGAGAGGAAATACGAAGGAATGATCTTCATCCAATCACAAATCGCAAATCAATAATCAAAAATCATTATTCATAAATTCCTCCAATCACCCAACCCATCATTCCTCCCCTCATGTCTCTTCTTCCCCCTGGCTTCCTTCTTGGCCACGCGACCGATCTTGAAGCCCGCACCGGTTGCACGGTCATCCTCTGCCCGCCGCAGACGCGCGGAAGCTGCGAGATCCGGGGAAGTTCGCCCGGAAGCAGGGAACTGGCGTTGCTCGCCCCCGAACGCTCGATGCAGGAGGTCCATGCACTCGTCCTGACCGGTGGAAGTGCTTTCGGCCTGGCGACTGGCGACGCGGTGATGCGGTGGCTGCACAAAAAGGGAATTGGCTATCAAACGCCGTGGCAACGCGTGCCGATCGTGCCGGCAGCAGTTGTCTTCGACCTGAATGTCGGACGGAGCGACGCTTTCCCGACGGAAGCAATGGCGGTCTCAGCGTGTGAATCGGCTTCTTCTGACTGCGATGAACGCGGATCTGTTGGCGCAGGAACGGGGACGACGGTGGGGAAATGGCTGGGCATCGAACGCGCGATGACCGGGGGATTCGGCGCGGCGCAGAGGCAAGTGGGAGAGCTTCGCATGACCGCGCTCGCTGTGGTCAATGCGGTCGGCGACATCATCGATGCTCATGGAACGGTGCTCGCGGGGGCGCGAGGAAGCGAACGATCCTTCGCCGCGGATGAGACCACTTCGCGGACTCTGGTACGGAAAGCGATCCTGGGTCAAACCAACACGACGTTGACGGCGGTCCTGTCCAACGGCGCTTTCACCAAGCTGGAGCTCTTCAAGATCGCACAGCGGATGCACGACGGCCGAGGCCATACGTGACGCGGTCCGCGGTTCGCAGCCTCTCGTTTGACTTGATTTAAAACTTGCGTATCTTTTCCAGGTTTTCTTCAGCAGTTCTGTTCCCCCAAGGTTACGATCCGGAATCCATGCCAACGCTCGCCGCTCGCATCGTCGAAGTCTACGTGTTTCGGATGAAAGATGGAACGCCGGAGTATCTTCTGCTGAAGCGTGCCGCGAACGAGGCGATCTATCCCGGAATTTGGCAGGTGGTGACAGGAACCTTGCTCGAGGGTGAACGGGCGTTGGATGGCGCACGCCGAGAGCTTTCAGAAGAGACGGGTTTGACCATTCGCAGACTCTGGACGATTCCGGGCATCAGCACGTTTTTCGATCCTGGCTCCGATACGGTGCATTTCTGTCCGATGTTCGCTGCGGAAGTCCCCTCGACCCTCGAACCGGTGATGTCGCCGGAGCATCAGATGTTCGGCTGGTTCGAACTCGAACGGGCCCGCGGATTCGTGGCTTGGCCGTCCCAGCGCGAAGCGCTGCAAACGGTGCATGCATTCATCGCGTCAGATCCGGAGCACGCGGACGTGACGATCGTGAGGTAGCGATTACGGAAAGGAGACACGTGTGAGTCTGCTCATTGTGGGTTCGGTCGCATTGGACACCGTCGAGACTCCATTTGGACGAGTGCAGGATGCGCTTGGAGGATCGGCCGTGTACATCTCCGTCTGCGCGAGCTACTTTACGGCGCCGGTGCGTCTCGTCGGAGTCGTCGGCGGGGACTTCGCAAAGGAACACATCTCCTTTCTGGAATCGCGCCACGTCGACCTGGATGTTCTTCAGACCGTAGAGGGCGGCAAGACCTTCCGGTGGGGAGGGAAATACCACTATGACCTGAACGTCCGCGACACTCTCTTCACATCGCTCAATGTGTTCGAGAAGTTCGATCCCAAGATTCCCGAAGCGTACAGGGTGTCTGGCTACGTCTGCCTGGGCAACATCGATCCGACTCTGCAGCTGCAGGTCCTTGGCCAGCTCAATAAGCCGCGGCTGGTGGTCGGGGACACGATGAATTATTGGATCGAGACGAAGCCAAACGAGCTCTTCAAGACAATGAAGCACATGGATGTGCTCATCATCAACGATTCCGAAGCGCGGCTGCTGACGCAGGAGCCGAATCTGATTAAGGCGGCGAAGCAGATCATCGGGATGGGCCCGCAGGCGGTCATCATCAAGAAAGGGGAACACGGGGCGATGCTCGTGACCTCGGATACCATTTTTTCCGCACCAGCATTTCCCTTGGAGAACATCTTCGATCCGACCGGAGCCGGCGACTCATTCGCCGGAGGGTTCATCGGCTGGCTCGCACGGACGGAAGACCTCTCCCCCGACAACCTGAAGCGCGCGGTCATCTACGGCAGCACGCTTGCGTCGTTCTGCGTCGAAAAGTTCAGCGTCGACGGGTTGCGCGATCTCAGCTATCTCAAGATCCATGATCGGTTCCGGTCCTTCATGGAGCTTTCGCGCTTCGACGAGAAGTGACCATGGTGAAGGTCCTGGAGTGGGACAACGGTGTCGTCCGCTACCTCGACCAGACGTTGCTCCCGTCCGCCGAGGTTCTGCGCGCCGCCTCGGATGAGGCAGCGGTCGCGGAAGCGATCAAGCGTCTGGCCATCCGCGGTGCCCCGTTGATCGGGATCGCCGCCGCCTACGGCATCGCTCTCGCCGCCCTCGACCAATCGCGCATCGACCCGCGCTCGATCCGCGCACGACTTTCCTCCGCTCACACACGCTTGGCTTCCTCCCGTCCGACGGCAGTGAACCTGTTCTGGGCGCTCGAGCGAATGCGATCTGTCACAGAAGCAGAGGCGCATCGTCCCCCCGTCGACCTCGCGCACCGGCTGCTCGGTGAGGCACAGGCCATTCATGCGGAAGATGCTGAGCGCTGCGATCGGATCGCCGCCGCCGGACAGTCATTCCTCAAGCCGGGAGCCATCGTGCTCACCCACTGCAACACCGGAGCGCTCGCCACGGGGGGACGCGGAACGGCGCTCGGCGTTATCACGTTGGGTTGGGAATTGGGCATCGTACGACACGTGTTCGTGGATGAAACGCGTCCGCTTCTGCAGGGTGCCCGATTGACCGCATGGGAATTGCGGCAGCGCGGCATTCCGCACACGCTGATCCACGACAGCGCCGCGGCTGCAGTCATGCGCGGGGAACAGATCGACGCCGTCATCGTGGGGGCGGATCGGATCGCCGCAAACGGAGATACGGCGAACAAGATCGGGACATTCCAACTTGCACTCGCTGCGACCTATCTTCGCGTTCCGGTACTCATCGCCGCTCCCTTCTCGACCGTCGACCTCGCTTGTCCGA
>JALONE010000028.1 GCA_025455125.1 Bacteroidota bacterium | reverse complement strand
ACTTCGAACCGGACAGCTTCTACATCGGCAAGAACATCAGTCTCGCAGCCAACATCCTGGTCCTTGGCGGCTTGGGCGTTGTGGGATTCGGGTGGTGGAGAAAGAGGAAATGAGCCGAGAGCACGAAGACCAGACCGAAAGTCAGAAGTCAAAAATCAAAAGGGTTCGCAAGAGAGAAACTTCATTGGCTGGTCCTTTTGCCTTCTGACTTTTGACTTATGCCTTGGTTTCACCTACTGACCACTAACGCCTGATTCCTATCTTCCCATGTGCGGCATTTGCGGCATATTCTCCTACGGAACAAGCGAACCGTCGTTTGACGAGAGTCTGCTCCGTCAGATGAGCGATACGATCGTTCATCGTGGTCCGGATGATGCGGGGGCGTTCATCTCGTCCGACCGACGGGTCGGCTTCGGATTCCGTCGTCTGGCGATCGTCGATCTCACACCGGCCGGTCATCAGCCGATGACGACCGCCGACAGTGCAACGACCATCGTGTTCAATGGGGAGATCTACAATCACCTCGTTCTCCGCAAGGAACTCGAGGCCAAGGGATATCGCTATCATTCGCGTTCCGATACCGAGACAATCCTTTACGCGTACCAGGAGTACGGCCTCGACTTCGTTCACAAACTGCTCGGCATGTTCGCCATCGCCATCTGGGACGATCGACAACGCCGGCTTGTGCTTGCCCGCGACCGCATCGGGATCAAGCCGCTTTACTACACGGTTGTCCATGGGAAGTTCGTGTTCGGCTCCGAGATCAAAGCGATCCTCGCTCACCCCGCGGTGACGCGAGAAATGGACCAGGAAGCGATGGAGCATTATCTGACCTTCCTGGCCGCACCCGCACCAACGACGCTGTTCCGCGGTATTCGCAAGCTTGAGCCCGGGCATCGGATGATCGTATCCGCCGACGGGACGATCACCAATGAGGAATATTGGAATCCGCTCCCGCATGGCGTGCAGCCTTCCATCGATTTTGACGGGACTCCGGTTTCCCGTTCGCATCTGCTCGACCCTTCGTTCCCGATGGACGAGCGGACCTGTATCACGACGATCCGGACATTGCTCAAGCAATCGATCAAAGACCGGATGATGAGTGACGTTCCGTTCGGCGTCTTTCTGAGCGGCGGAATCGACTCGAGCACGAATGTCGCACTCATGGCGGAACTGATGGACCGCCCGGTGGATACGTTCTCGGTCGGCTTTCGCGATCTCGAGAAGTACAATGAGCTTGGTTATGCGCGTCAGATTGCGACGCAGTTCAGGACGAATCACCACGAGATCATCATTGATCAGAAGGATGCGTTCGAGTTTCTCCCGATGCTCGCGCATCACGTCGACGAGCCCAACGGCGATCCCGTCTGCATTCCGCTTCACTTCGTCTCCAAGCTCGCGCGTGACAACGGCACGATCGTCGTCCAGGTAGGAGAGGGAAGCGATGAGCAGTTCGCCGGGTATCCCTGGATGCAGCGGGAGTTGCGGTTTGAGAGGTCGCTGTGGCGGGCGTACGGCCTTCTCCCGGCATCGGTCCGTCGCGGGATCTACGAGACAATGCGTGGGCCCTTGGCCGGCCGCGGACGGCATCTGATCCTGGAGTATCTTCGGAAAGGAACGTTCGGAGAGGAGCTGTATTGGGGGGGAACAATTCTCGGCGTGACCGAAGCGCACAAAGCCGAGCTTCTCGGAAGGCGTGTCTCTGCGTCATCGCACGAGTGGGCGCGGCGCTGGCATCAGGAGGCGCTCCAGCGCGAACCGTCTGCCGACTATCTGAAACGCATGATCTACCTTGAGTTCCGCAACCGTCTTCCGGAGTTGTTGCTGATGCGCGTGGACAGAGTATCGATGGCATCATCCATCGAAGCGCGCGTTCCGTTCCTGGATCACCGGATGGTGGAATACAGCATGCGCATCCCGATGGCGTTGAAACTTCGAAACGGGGAAACAAAATACATTCTGAAGAAAGCGGTGGAAGGCATCATCCCGAACGAGATCATCTACCGACGGAAGCAGGGATTTGCAGCGCCGGTCTCGGAATGGTTGCGTGGACCATGGGCGTCCTTCGCAAGGGACACGATCCTCGGATCTCCGCTGGTGCGGGAAGGATTCCTGCGGACCGATGCCGTTTCGTCGCTTCTCGACCGGCACGCCCGTCGGCAGACAGATTTGGGACAGAGTATTTGGAGTCTTCTCCACCTCGCGTTATGGTATGAGCGGTGGATTCACAGGCCGGCATAAAGCGGAACGAATGATCAGGTCGGGAAACATACGACGCTTCTGGAACTCGACCCTGATCGTGGTTGTCGGGGCCTTGGTGGGAATCGCGTGCTTCGTCGTAGGGATGCGCAGAACGGTCCTGTCTTCTGAGGGTGACCGACCGGATCGTTCGGGGCTCGTGGAGCTGCGGTTCCCGACATCTGATCTTCCCGCGATCGTTCATTCCGTGCATCTCTCTCTTGAACGAAAAGGCGGCGGTGCGCGCGCTGATTCGTTCGTTGTCCGCCGGGAGAAAGAGAAGGAACGGTCTGCACGATTCACCCTCCCCGCGGGGTCGTGGGCGTTGTACATTCGTGGAAAGGATGCCGAAGGATGGACACGCTACGCAGGGATGGAGTATCTCGAAGTGGATGAGAGCACACAGCTGACGGGGATCGTTCGGATGAATCCGATGGCCGGACAAACCATGCGAAAGGAGGTTCTCATACGTTGGGGGGATAAGCCGGAGCGATGGGAAATGTCCGTCAACAATCCGGTGATTGCCGCCGATCCGACGGGTTGGGATGCTGATCATTACTATCTCATCAATCCGACGGTCGCACAGAGTGGTAGCACTTATTATCTCTGGTATGGTTCCGGCTACAGCCCTTACTACACAGGACTGGATTCAATCATGATAGCCGTGGCCATTTCAATTGACGGTGAAACATGGATGAAGCGAGGTCCGGTACGATTTGTGTCTCCGCGTCCATCGTGGGTGAAGAGTATGACACTGCCCGGTGCTGCTCTCGTGGAGAATAATGAGTTTCTTCTTTGGTTTTCCACCCTGACGAGCGCGATTGGAGTTGCGCGGTCGTCAGACGGAATCACATGGACGATCGATCCGAATCCTGTAGTGGAGGCCCTCCCCGCTTTCACGCGTATTCTGGGACCGTCTGTTGTCCAATGGAAAGGAATGTATTACATGTTCTTTTCAGCCCGTCAGATTGGAAAACCTGAAGAGCCCGATGAAATATGGATGCGAATATCAACAGATGCAAAGAACTGGAGCCCTCCGCGATCCGTGCTTCGTCGTCGTCCGAATATCGCCTGGGAGCGTAGCGGGTTGACATGGCCTTGTGTCTATTCCACCGAGCACGATCTTCGAATGATTTACTCTTGTTCGCAAGTCATGGGTGCCGAGTTGGGCGAGGCACGTTCTACCGATGCCATCAATTGGATCAGAGATGAATTGACGCCCGCGATGACTTCCGACGATACGCGACCATGGTCAACGACCGGCGTAAACTGCGCTCACGTTCACTGTAAGGGACCGGTCATTCGATTGTGGTTCAGTGGATTGTCGGAAATCGAAGCACGATGGCAGATTGGATACGCCGAGCGTCACGTAGATGGACCACACTGAGCGATCCAAACGTGATCAATGATCTGAAAGATACGGTACGACAGAGCGCGGTCTATGGCCTGGGATCGGTCGCGACCAAAGCGATGAGCATCTTCCTCTTTCCGCTTTATTCGCTTCGGTTCACGGTGGAACAATACGGTGTGATTGTTCGGGCAGAGATCCTGTGGCAGCTTCTGTTTACGGTCATTCATTTCAGTGTCTCTATCGCAACATTTCGGTGGCTCCGCGAATTGACGTCGGATCATGATCGCAACACACTGCTCAACAGTCTTCTCGTGTTCCATGCATGTGTCGGGATTGCGATTTTTATGGTGTCATTGCCCTTCTATCGGCACCTCACCACTCTGCTTCTGGATGTTTCCCCTTCTTCGATGCTCTTACTCCTCATTCAGGGGATTGCGATCGGAGAAACATTGTTGTTCGTTCCGCTCATGGTCTTGCGTCACGAGGCCAAACCCTGGCAGTATGGGGGGCTCGTTATGGTCAATGCAGGTGTTTCGACCATTCTTCAAGTGGTTGTCCTATCCTTGGAAAACCCAACGATCGAACACCTCTACATTGCACGAGTAGTCGGCACAGGAGTCGCATTACTTGTTGCCGCCGTTCCATGGCGCCATCGCACGCCAGTTCGATGGGATGCTCTGCTTCTACGCAGGATCATATCTTTCTCAACTCCGATCGTATTTGTAAGTTTGCTTGCCTTCTTGCTGAACGGCATCGATCGCTATCTCTTGGCTTTTCTTGGAAATGCAAAGGAAGTTGGATGGTACGGACTTGGTGCCAATATCGCGGGGTTGCTTGTTGTAGTATTCATCACGCCCTTTGTGCTGGTATTTCCGCCGCTTGCCTGGAAGAAGAAGGATGAGACGAATGCGAAACGATTCTTTACGAAGTCATTGACATACGCGTTTTTCGCCTTCTGTCTGGGTGCCCTCGGACTATCTCTCGCAACGCCACTGCTCATTCGGGTGTTTGCCTTGAATCCTGAGTACTGGCACGCTGAAATGACCATCCCGATTCTCAGTCTTGCGCTCGCGTTCTCCGGTGTGACGAGTGTGGGCACGATGAGTTTCTACCTGAAAGACCGAACCGATATAACCCTGTGGTTGTTCGGAGGTCTCTTTGCGTTCCACATCGGAGCAAATGTGATTGCGATTCCGCTTGCGGGCATGTATGGGGCAGCGTTCGTCAAGCTCCTTACGTTTGTCGCCCATTTCATTCTTCTGTACATGTTCTCGCGGAGAGGATTCTACTTTCCATATGAGATGCGAAAGATCGTATTGATGACCCTGTTGGCAGTCGGTTTGTGGGGCGTCACGCTGATCTTGCCACCGCTGTCGATCGCTCTGCAACTCGTTGTCCGATGCGCGCTCTTTGCGGCATTCCCTATTCTACTGCTTCCATTGGGATTCTACGAGCCGATTGAACGCCAACGGTTACGGGAAATCGCCGTTCGAATCAGACACACCATCTTAATGCGCCGAAACGGATGAATTCATGAGCCGGAATCTCTAATGTGCGGCTTCGTCGGCATATGGCATGCATCCCCCGACCGTCCGGTCGAGCGCGGATTGCTGAAGGCGATGACGGACACGATCATCCATCGCGGTCCGGATGACGAAGGGTTCTTCGTCGACCGGAACCTCGGCCTCGGGTTCCGCCGCCTCTCCATTATCGACCTGAGCGCCGCAGGCCACCAACCGATGTGCAACGAGGACGGATCTGTCTGGATCGTCTTCAACGGGGAGTACTACGGCTTTCAGCATGTTCAGCAGACACTGCGCGCGCGGGGTCATCAATTCAAATCCCGAACGGATACCGAGACGATCCTTCATCTGTACGAAGAGGAAGGGATCGAGGGACTCGCGAAGATCGACGGCATGTTCGCGTTCGCGTTGTGGGATGGAAGAAAACGCGAACTGTATCTTGTCCGCGATCGGTTGGGGATCAAGCCCCTCTTCTATTATACAGATGGCAATCGCGTCGTCTTCGGTTCGGAAATGAAGGCGATCCTCCGGGACCCGTCCGTGCCGCGCGAGATCGACAACGAGGCGCTGTCGCACTATCTGTCGTTCATGACCATTCCCGCGCCGTTCACCGCGTATCGCAACATGTACAAGCTTCGTCCGGGCCACTATCTCAAGATCACTGCGGACGGAATCGCGGACGTATGCTATTGGGATCTCCCTTCAACAGTGAATGAGGAAGCGAGCGAGGAATCGCTTGCGGCGTCATTGGACGAACTTCTCGGGGAAGCTGTTCGTTCCCAACTCGTGAGCGATGTTCCGCTCGGGGCATTCCTGAGCGGCGGCGTCGATTCAAGCATTGTGGTGGCGAAGATGGCAGACGGAATGCGCGAGCCCGTCCGGTCATTCTCGATCGCCTTCCCGGGGATGGGGGATGATGATGAAACGCCGTTCGCCCGGCAGGTCTCCACGCTTCTGAAGACCGATCATCGGGAATTCGCGGTCACGCCGCATCTGATCGAGATCCTGCCGAAGCTCGTCTGGCATTTCGATGAGCCCTTCGCCGTGTCTTCTGCGTTCGCGACGTATTTCCTTGCCCGCATGGCGCGGGAAAATGTGACCGTGGCACTCACAGGAGATGGCGGGGACGAGGTCTTCGCGGGCTATCCGTTCCGCTATTCGCAAGATGCCCGCTTCCAACGGATCGCATGGATCCCGCAGCCGTTCCGGCGACTTCTGTTCGGGGCAGTCGAACAGATGCCGGTGGCCGGGCCGGCGGCCATGAAGGAGTTCCTCCAGTGGGCGAAGAAAGGGGCGGGATTCTTCACGCACGATGCCGACTACGCGTTCTTCCGCACACTTTCGTTCTTCACCGAAACTCACAAACGGTTGCTCGTGTCGGACAAAGACCGCTTTGCGCAATGCCGTCCGTCATTCGACATCCTGGATGAGCATTATCGCCGCCGAGCCGGTCAGGATCCTGTTTCTCGTCGTCTCTATGCGGACATCAAGACGACGCTTGCGGACGAGATGCTGACGAAGGTCGACCGAATGACGATGGCATCCAGCCTCGAAGCCCGGGTTCCGCTGTTGGATCATCGTGTCGTCGAGTTCGCAGCGCGCGTTCCGGCGCGATACAAGCTGCACGGGCGCGAAGGAAAGCTCGTTCTCAAACGATCCGCGGCCGGCTATCTTCCCAGTGAGATCCTCCATCGCCGGAAACACGGATTCAACGTGCCGCTGGACAAGTGGCTGCGGGACGAGTTGTTTCCGTTCATGACGGATCTGCTTTCCGAGGAAACACTCAAGCGTCGCGGGATCTTCGATGCGCGAAGCGTCGGGCGCCTCATTGCGGACCACCGGGAACACCGCGCAAACAATGTGGGGCAGTTGTACATTCTCATGAATTTCGAATTGTGGCAGCGCCAGTTTCTCGATGCGCCTGCGGCAGGAGGAACGGCATGAAGCGTCGCCTCCGGGTGCTGATGGTCAAGGTTGGCACAGCCACGTTCATCGAACGCGACGAACGGATCCTGACGGAACAGTGCGACCTCAAGGTGTTTCGTCTTGGATCACGATCGTGGGCATTCGTGTGGAGCGCCATTCGGTTCGTTGGCTGGGTGCTGAGGCACGGACTGTGGGCCGACGTCTTCTTCACCCGCTTTGCACAGTATAACGGTCTCCTGCTTGTGTTGGCGGGCAAGCTTTTGCGCCGCAAGACCGCGGTGGTGTTGGGCGGCAGCGATTCTATCTGGATCCCCCGCTATCACTACGGTGTGTATGATCATTGGTTGAGAAGGCGGACGACGCGATGGACTCTGCGCCACGCAGACCTTCTGCTCCCCGTTCATGGATCGTTGCTTCGCGGCGTGAACACATACTCCGACGAATCGCCCCGCGACGAGGGCATTCTCGTGTACCATCCAGACATCACCACACGAACAACCGTGGTTCATAACGGATTCGATCCTGCGTTCTGGACGCCGGATGAACGAATGACGCGCGAGGATGTCGTTCTGACCGTGGCGATCGCGGAGGACTGGACTGTGTTCATGACGAAAGGCCTCAACTACTTTCTAGACACTGCTGCACGGCTGCCGCAGTATCGGTTCGTCCTGGTCGGAACACACCGGGACGCGGCGGATCGATGGTATCATGAACCGATCGGGACAAACGTGGAACTCCTGCCGCCGCTCTCGGCAGCGGACCTCCGCACCTTGTATCGCTCAGCAAAGGTCTTTGCCCATTTTACGCTGACCGAGGGAATGCCGAACGTACTCTGTGAAGCGATGCTCTGCGGATGTGTGCCGGTCGGTTCAACGGTGAACTCGTTGCCGGATATCATCGGCGACACCGGCATTCTCATCGCCAAACGGGACGTTGCGGAAATGACACGCGGGATCGAGACGGCCATGAGACGAACGGACGGGCTCCGGGCGCGTGCACGCATCGTTGAACAGTATCCGCTCGCTCGTCGTGCACGAGAATTGACGGCGGCATTGGAATCACTACGAACGAACTGAGGGAACCATGGCAACGTATCTGATCACCGGAGGGGGCGG
>JALONE010000027.1 GCA_025455125.1 Bacteroidota bacterium | reverse complement strand
TGGTCTATTGGACTCAAGGTTTGGTGTCCCGACATCTGATGAAGCGCGGCGGACGGATCTTCAGCATGACGAGCTCCGGCGGTCACACGGCGATCCCGGCCTATGGCGCGGTCTCCGCAGCTAAGGCAGCGTTAGAGTCACACACGCGCCAACTTGCACTGGAGCTCGGCACGCACGGCATCACGGTGAATTCGTTGATGCCCGGTGTGACAGATACGCCTGCGCTCCGGAAGATCCCTGGAAACATCGGCATGCTCGATATCGCTCGGCAGAAGAATCCCGCGGGTCGCCTGACCACACCGGAGGATGTCGCGAAGTTGATCGTCCTGCTGTCCCAAGACGGGGCCGCCTGGGTGAGCGGAAACGTCATTGGCGTGGACGGCGGCGAAGATATTGTCAGCTACATCGGACAGAAGCACGAAGGCCATCACCACTAACACAGGCTCGCACCTGGGAGACTTGCAGGCATGCAGATCGACTACGCACTCACTGAAGAACAGCGAATGCTCCGGGAGATGGTCCGGGACTTCGTCAACACGGAACTGAAACCCATTGCCCGGAAGATCGACGAAGAGGAAAAACTGCCGGCAGAACTCATCGCGAAGATCAAGGAGTTGGGGTTGCTCGGCGCTTCGTTCCCACAGGAATACGGCGGCGGGGGGTTTGGCGAAGTCGGCTACTGCCTGATGCAGGAGGAGATCGCGCGCGGGTGCATGTCGACGGCGACATTTATCGGAGCGCACCAATCGATCGGTGCGAACGCCATCTTTCTTGGCGGCACGGAGTTTCTGAAGAAGAAGTATCTGACTCCGCTGGCCGATGGAACCTACATCGGCGGATTCGCCTTGACCGAAACGATGGCCGGTTCGGATTCATTCAACCTCCGCACACGCGCACACCGCGAGGGGGACGAATGGGTGCTGAACGGCGAAAAACTGTGGATCACGAATGGCGGACTCGCGGACGTCCTGTCGGTCTTCGCCAGGACGGAGCGCGGGATCACGGGTTTCGTCGTTGAGACAAAATGGAAGGGCTTCTCCGCAGGACCTCCCGAACACAAGATGGGGATCCGCGGGAGCATGACAAACGCCATCACGTTCGACAATGTGCGCGTGCCGGCGGAGAATGTGATCGGTGATGAAGGCCGGGGCTTCATCGTGGCGATGAAGACGCTCGATGCCGGACGACTCGGTCTGGGTGCCGCGTGTCTCGGGGCGGCGAAAGAAATGCTCGAGTTGTCCGCCAAATATTCGAAGGAACGGAAGCAATTCGATGTCCCCATTTCGCAGTTTGAGGCGGTCCAGTTCATGCTTGCGGACATGGCCACGACCATCTATGCGATGGAGTCGATGGTGTATCGGACGGCTGTGATGTACGAAGAGGGGAAGCCCATCTCGCGGCAGTCGGCGCAAGTGAAGTTATTCTGTTCAGAAGGCATTTCCAAAGTATGCGATATGGCCGTGCAGATCCATGGCGGCATGGGGTACTCACGCGAACTCCCGGTTGAACGATACTATCGCGATGCACGCATCAACCGGATATTCGAAGGCACGAATGAGATCCAGCGTTTAGTGATTGCGAGAGATGTATTGAAGAAGAGTGGAGTGCTCGGATGATGCAATTGTGATTTTTGATTTGTGAGTGTTGATTGTAAAGCGTTTTTGGTGTAATTTAATAAATCCCTAGCCGAGTAATCGGCGACGGATGGTGGACCAATGGTCATAGGGACCACGCTTCTCCTGTTCTTTGGACAAGCAAGTCGACCTGAATTTCGTGATAACACATCATCATGGAATTCGGCTCCCGCAAACAATGCGGGATCCTGAATTTTTCATAGACTTAGCTTCGGTCCTGCGGACCTCGCTAAATCTGGAAAAATTCGGACAGGTAGCTCAGCTGGTAGAGCAATGGACTGAAAATCCATGTGTCGGCGGTTCGATTCCGTCCCTGTCCACCAGAGAAATCCCTTGGTACGATGCCGTGCCAAGGGATTTTTGCTTTCCGATCGGCGGTTCAATGGAGTTTTAACCGCGCACTTCTCCGTAACTATCTAATGTATGGAACGGCACGACGACAGAGATGCGCTTGCTGCCGCGGATGTGTCGACGTGCGAGCGGACCGCGATCATGATGACGGAGTCGGCTCTATCGGTTGTAAAGTAATTCTCTGCATATTGATGCCAGCACTGCGGAAAAATCCGGAAACCTTGTGCATGTCTGTTGCCCTTCATCGCGAAATTGTCGATGTTAAAGCCGACAAATTCTCTGATTCGATGTGTTCACCTGGTTATGAATGAGGTCATGTCGCAATGAAAAAGCTTGGACGATTTTCTATTGGTGTTGGTGATCGGTTTGGTCATCAGGGCGAAGCACAGCTCGCCGCGCTGGAACTAACAGAGAAGGCAGGCGTTGTCGTCGTGCCGGTGTGGAACAAGTCGAACCGCGAGCACACGTTGATCGGGACAGAACCCGCGCAGACGCGTCAGGCTGCGGACGCGGCGGTGGCAGCGCGCAACTGGAAGCATCAATACTTCCTGGATGCGGATCACGTCGGTCTCAAGACCGTCGATCGGTTCATCGATGCCTGCGACTTCTTCACGCTCGACGTCGCCGACGACATCGGACAGCCGGCCGAAGCGGCGGACATCGACGCGTTCGCTGCACGCTGGAAGCATCTGGTGGGAACGTTGACGATCCCGGGACTTTCAGAGGCATTCACGATCACGGAAGCGACGCTCCGACAGGTCGCCGGTACATACTTGCGGGCGGCGAAGGAAGCGGGGAAGATCTATCGTCATATCGCAGAGAAGAAGAATCCAGAGACATTCGTCGTCGAAGTGTCCATGGATGAAACGATGCAGCCGCAGACTCCGTTGGAGATGTTCCTGATCCTGGCGGCGTTGTCCGAGGAGAAGATCCCCGTGCAGACCGTTGCGCCGAAGTTTTCCGGCAAGTTCTTGAAGGGCATCGACTATGTCGGTTCCGTGGAGCGGTTCGCGGCGGAATTCGAGGCGGACGTTCGGGTCGTTGCGCATGCGGCGAAATTGTTCGGACTTCCAGAGACGCTCAAGCTCAGCGTCCATTCGGGCAGCGACAAGTTCTCCTTGTATCCGGTGATGCGCTCCGTCTTGCAGAAGACGGGGGCTGGCGTGCATCTCAAGACCGCGGGGACGACATGGCTGGAAGAATTGATCGGTCTCGCCGCAGCGGGGGGAGACGGATTGGCGATGGCGAAGAAGGTCTACGCGGATGCGATCGCACGGATGGACGAGTTGACGAAGCCGTACGCGACCGTCGTGGAGATCGACAAGACTAAACTTCCCACGCCAGCCGAAGTATCGGCATGGACGAGCGACCAGTACGCGCACGCCCTTCGGCATGTACAAAGCAATCCGGCATACAACCTTCATTTCCGCCAGGTGCTGCATGTTGCCTTCAAATTGGCGGGGGAGATGGGCATCTCCTACACGGACATGCTGAAGAAATATCGTTCAGTGGTCGGAAAGAACGTCACCGAGAACCTCTATGAACGTCACTTGAAACCGCTGTTTGTCGGCGCGTAAGGGAGGATGGGTCAAATGAAGAAGAGCGATTTCTTGAAATCGTATGATTTCACTGGGATGACAATCGCTGTCACGGGTGCGACTGGGGTTCTGTGCAGCGAGATGGCCATCACGCTTGCTGACTGCGGAGCAACCATCGCGATGATCACGCGCAATGCTGCGTCCGCCGAGGCCGTGATCGCACGTTCGGGGGACGGCGCCAGGCGGATGAAGGTATTCGTTGGCGATATCATGAGCCTGGAGGGCATGAACAAGACGGCCGCGGAGATTGCTGCCGCCTTTGGGCGCGTGGACGGGCTGATCAATGGTGCCGGAGGGAACAATCCGAAAGCAACGACCAATCCCGAGCAGAAGTTCTTCGACATTCCCACCGAAGCGATCAAGTACGTCTCCGACCTTAACCTGTTGGGTACGGTCGTTCCGTCGCAGGCATTCGGGAAGATCTTTGCTGCTCAGAAGAAGGGGGTCATCCTGAACGTGACGTCCATGAACGCATTCCGTCCGCTGACCCGCATTGCGGCCTATTCCGCGGCGAAGGCGGCGGTGAGCAATTTCACCATGTGGCTCGCGGTTCACATGGCGCAGGAGTATTCCACAGAGATCCGTGTCAACGCGATCTCGCCGGGATTCTTCTTAACGGAGCAGAACCGGTTTCTGCTGACGGAAAAGGAGACGGGTGCATTGACAGCGAGAGGGAAGAAGATCATCGACCACACGCCCATGGGGAGATTCGGCGAGCCGAATGAACTGCTGGGCGCGACGCTCTGGCTCATGTCGCCCGCGGCGAAATTCGTCACGGGGACGGTGGTAGCAGTCGACGGAGGATTCTCGGCGTACAGCGGCGTGTGATCAGAGCCCGAACTCGAACCCGCGGTCCTTCAACCGGTCGTACTGCTTGCGGTCGAAGGCGTAATACGCCGCGGGCCGGCGTCCGCCATTCGTATCGAATTCGCGCAGTTTCCGGACGAAGTGCATGGAGAGGATCTTCTTCCTGAAGTTGCGCTTGTCGAGTTCTTTTCCGAGGACGACTTCGTAGAGTGTTTGGAGTTGGGGGAGCGTGAAGCGTTCGGGGAAGATCTCAAAGCCGATCGGTTGCGTCCGGACGCGTTTGCGAAGCTTTTCCAGGGCGGTGGCCACGATCGCGGAATGATCAAAGGGGAGATGGGGAAGTTCGTGAGCAGGGAACCAGCGGACATCCGACGTGTCCTTCCCGGCGGTGAGTCCATAGTGTTCCGGGCTGATCAATGCGACATGGGCCACGGTGAACACGCGCCACAGGGGGTAGCGATCCACCTCATCGAACACGCCGATCTCCTCCAGATACGCATCCTTCACACCGGTCGTTTGGTGTAGCACCCGCTCGGCCGCTTCCGACGTCCGTTCCCCCTTCTTCACAAACCCACCGGGCAACGCCCACATGCCCCGCGCCGGGTCGACCGCGCGCCGAATGAGCAGCACTTCCAGCATGGACCGTTCGTATCCGAAGATGACGCAATCGACGGAAATGGTCTTGATGATCTCGCGGAGATTGTGCGACATGAGGGCCTCGGGGATTGCACATCCGGTGTGAGCGCAACGTACGAGTTTCCCTCCACAGGGTCAAGTGCATACGCGTAGTCCGGACACATAAAATGCGTCGCCATGACACAAATTAACTTGACTCTGATTCGATAGTGTATTAAATACACCTCGTTACGTCCTTCCTTCACCAACGAAAGACGCGGCTATGCGTGTCCTCCTCGGCGACCGAGAGTACTTTCCAGGCATCAGCGCCATCCCGTTCGAATCATCCGAATCGAAGAATCCGCTCGCGTTCAAGTGGTATGACAAGCACCGGAGAGTCGGTCCTGCGACCATGGAAGAATATTTCCGCTTTGCGGTTGCGTATTGGCATTCTTTCGTCGGCGGGGGAGACGATCCGTTCGGCGATGCGACGAGAGTGCTCCCGTGGAACGCATCGACGGATCCCATCGTCCGGGCCAAAGCGAAGATGGACGCGGCGTTTGAGTTCGGCACCAAGCTTGGCGTTCCCTTCTACTGTTTCCACGATTTCGATGTTGTGGACGAAGGCAATAGCATCGCTGAATCGGACCGCCGTCTCCAGACGATCACGGCGTATGCGAAGGAAAAACAGCAGGCGAGCGGCGTTCGCCTACTTTGGGGAACGGCGAATCTGTTTTCCCATCGCCGCTACATGAACGGCGCCGCGACGAATCCCGATTTCTCTGTCGTCGCGTGGGCGGGCGCGCAGGTAAAACGGGCGCTCGATGTTACGATCGAGCTGGGTGGACAGAACTATGTGTTCTGGGGTGGACGCGAGGGGTACACGACGCTCCTGAACACGGATATGAAGCGGGAAAAGGAGCACATGGCCCAATTCCTGATGATGGCGCGAGACTATGCACGGAAGCATGGATTCAAAGGGACATTTCTCATCGAGCCCAAACCGATGGAGCCGTCGAAGCATCAATACGATTTTGATGCAGAGACGGTCATTGGCTTCCTGCGGCACTATGAATTGGACAAGGACTTCAAGCTGAACATCGAGGTGAACCATGCAACCCTCGCTCAACACACATTCCAGCATGAACTGCAATGTGCTGCGGATGCGGGGTTGCTCGGGAGCATCGATGCGAACCGCGGAGATTATCAGAATGGATGGGACACCGACCAGTTCGTCATCAATCTCTACGAGGCGGTCGAGGCGATGCTCGTCATTCATGCCGCGGGGGGATTCACGACGGGCGGGATAAATTTCGATGCGAAGCTCCGCCGGACATCGACCGATCCGGAGGATCTCTTCATTGCGCATATTGCGGCGATGGACACGTTTGCGCGGGCATTGCTCGTCGCGGAACGGATCTTGAACGAGTCGGAGTATCGTCCGCGACGGGCGGCACGGTACGCCTCGTTCGATTCCGGAGAAGGCTCGGCGTTCGAGCGGGGAACGTTGACGCTCGAGGATCTGAGGAGGATCGCGGAGGCATCGCCTGCTCCATTGGCAACGAGCGGAAAGCAGGAACTCTTCGAACAGATGATCAACTCATACATGTGACGCGGAGACGACATGCGAAGCAGAATACGATTGGAATACTTGGCTGCCCTGTTGCTTGCTTCTGTAACATTCAGTATCGCACAGGAGATCGATGGGACGCCCGCGTACGTGCCTCCGACAATACCGAATATTCCCACAACAGTCTCCGACGTGACTGCCTACGGCGCCCTGGGAGACGGGGCGACTGTGAATACGGAGTTCATCCAGTCGGCGATCGATGCGGCCGCGAAGGCCGGGGGAGGGGTCGTCGTCATTCCGAAAGGCGTTTACCTCTCTGGTCCGCTGAAGATGAAGAGCAGCATCTATCTGCGGGTCGATTCGGGCGCCACACTGCGCATGCTTCCGATGGACCAATATCCTGGAGGCACGAAGAATCCCGAGGACTTCATTCGTGGCTCGAAGCTCCGGGATGTGGCGGTGGGCGGGAAAGGGACCATCGACGGACAGGGAGCCGCGTGGTGGCCTTACGCAAAAGAGGAAGGAGCAGAGCGGCCGAGAATGATCGTGTTCTATACTTGCGAGCGTGTCTTGATCGAAGGCCTGCATCTCATGAACTCCCCGAAGTTCCACATGGTGGTCGGGAGCCGTTCGAAGGATATCACGATCCGCAATGTGACCGTTCGGGCTCCCGCATCCGACGATCCGGTCCAGCCAAGCCACAATACCGATGCGTGCAATATCGGCGGGACGAATGTGCTCATCGAGAATTGCGACATCAGTACCGGAGATGACAACTTCACATGCGGGGGGAACACCTCGAACGTCCTGATACGAAACAACACGTACGGGAATGGGCATGGCGTCTCCATTGGAAGTCCGATCAGCGGCGGAGTCTCCAACATCACGGTGGAGAACTGCACGTTCACGAATACGGATTACGGCATACGGATCAAGTCGGACCGGGACCGCGGCAGCGTCGTTGAGAATCTGACATACCGCAACCTCACGATGACGAATGTTCGTATGCCCATCCTCATCTACGGAGCATATGCGGCGAAAGAAAGGCAATTCCGCGACCTGCATAAGCTCAAGCCGGATGTCGCTGCAACTTATCCCTCCGCTCCGGTGACCGAACTCACGCCGGTGTACCGCAACATCACGTTCAGCAACATAACGGCGACCGCGCAGAAGAAGCGGCGGGCTGGACTCATTTGGGGGTTGCCGGAGGCACCGGTGACGAATGTTGTCCTCGAGAACGTGCAGATCTCAGCCGATCTGCCGTTCGGCATCTTCAATGCAACGCAGGTCCAGGTGAAGGAATGCCGGTTTGAGACTCCGGACGGGGTGAACAAGATTGTCACGCAGAATGCCGAGGTGACGCTCACTCCGGCCGATCTTCAGCGGGAGCACTGAATATGAGATCTTCAGCACTCCTCTTGAATCTCCTCCTCGCTGTCGCGGGGAACCTATTCGCGCAGACGACGGGGGAATTTCGGACGGCCGCCTCGGGAACCTGGAGGGCGCCTTCTACGTGGGAGACATTCAACGGGACATCTTGGATCCCAGCGACAATTGCACCATCGATAACCGATGGCGCTGTCGCAGTC
>JALONE010000026.1 GCA_025455125.1 Bacteroidota bacterium | reverse complement strand
CACTTTCCACACGATTCCTGAGTGACGGCGCGGTTCGATTCTTTGATGCGTATGCGATCGGGGAACCAGCCGGTCGTGAATGCGAACGAATGCCAGAAACCATTCGACGCTTTGGTCGCATACTTGCCGACGAAGCCGGACGGTGTGTGGCAGTCGTTGCAGGTGGCGACCGCACGATGGCTGGATTTCAGCCATCCGTCGAATTGCTCGTTCATGACATGGCAATTTGCACACGCATTCGGGTCGTCGGTCATGTACGAGGCCCCCTTCGCATAGACGAAGGTATACGCGCCGACACCGATGGCGACTCCGAGAAAGATCCCGGCGATGATGCTGGCTGTTCTCATGAGGATATATTCAGATAATTATATCTGATATTAACTTCTCAAAAATACTCAATGGCCGCGTGAGATGCAACCAGTTCCTGTTGAGCGGTGTGGCAGGGATTCTCGGAGCGGTCAGGACCCGCGGTAGCCGTTCCAATCCGCGAGGGTGTCTATGTCGATGCCGGCCTCCGGCGCTTCGACGAAACAAGCGATGTGCTGGTGCTGGAGGATGACCTGCTTTGCGCCGTTGTCACCGGTGAGGGAACGCAAGTGCGGGAAGAGGGAGCGGCGATAGACCGCCGGCACGCCGACCGTATCCGCATACCGGCAGGCAACGATCGGCGCACCCGTGCGGAGGACCTCCGCGTGAAGCCGTTTCAGGAGCGATGTGGTGACGGCGGGCTGATCGGCGAGCATAACGAGCATCAGATCTTCGTCGGGGGGGAGGGCATCGATTCCCGCACGCAGCGACGATGCGATCCCGCTCTGCCATGCCGGATTCTCCACGACATGAACCGGCAGGTCTTCGATTGCTGAGCGGATTGCGGGAGCTTCGGCGCCGACGACCACGACGACCGTTCCGAGAGCGCTCGCGATCGCCTCAAGGACGGTTTGCCGAACAAGGGGGACGCCCTTGACCTGAAGCAGCTGCTTCTGCGCGCCGAGTCGTGACGACCCTCCGGCGGCGAGGACGACGAGTTGCATGGTTACCGGCGCTTCCTGAGGATCTTCTCCATCTCATCCATGACGCGGTTCATCTTCTGCATCGTCAATTCGAACGGCTTGGAGGTGGTCATATCCACGCCTGCGTTGCGGAGTAAAGTGATGGGGTAATCGGAACTTCCTGCACCAAGGAATTCCAGGTAGCGTTCGCGTGCGGCGCCGTTTCCTGCGAGCACCTCTTCCGATAGCGCCGCCGACGCGGTGAATGCCGTCGCGTATTGGTAGACGTAGAAGTTGTAGTAGAAGTGGGAGATGTACATCCACTCCGCCTGGATCACATCGTCGACAACGCAGATGTGTGAGCTGTGGCCGTAGTACTTGCGCGTGAGGTCCAGATACAGGGCATTCAGATTATCGCCGGTGAGTGCCTCTCCCTGCTGGACCATTTCATGGATCCGCAGCTCGAATTCGGCGAATTGGGTCTGTCGGAACACGGTTCCCTTGATGTTCTCAAGAAGATTGCCGAGGAGCGACAGACGGGCCTGATCGTCGTTGATCATGTGCAGCATGTGCTCCATCAGCAAGGCCTCATTGAATGTCGAGGCGACTTCCGCCACGAAGATGGCGTATTGTGATGTCGCGTACGGCTGCTTCGCGTTGGAATAATAACTGTGCATCGTATGGCCGAGTTCGTGAGCCAGCGTGCTCAGATCATCGAACTTGCCGTTGTAGTTCAGCAGAATGTACGGATGCACGTCGTACGCGGCCCCGTTCGAATAAGCGCCGGAACGCTTGGCCGTCGTCGGATACACATCGATCCAGCGTTCGTGGAACGCGCGTCGGACGACGTCCACATACTCCGGACCCAACGGCAGGAAAGCCTCCAGAATGATGCGGCACGCGTCGTTGTACGAATACTCGAGGTCGACATGCTTCAACAGCGGCGCATAGAGGTCGTAGTAGTGAAGCGACGGCACCTTCAGCAGACGTTTCCGGAGCGCAAGATAGCGGTGGAACGTCCCAAGATGCCGGTTCACATTGTCGGTCAGATTGTGGTAGACCTCGACCGGAATGTTGTTCGCATCGAGGGCGTTCTGAAGTGGGGATTCATAGTTGCGCGCCCGCGTGTAGAAAAGATTCTTGCGCACCTCGGCATTCAGCTGTGTGCCGAATGTGCGGCGATATTCGTTCAGTTGGCCGAAGAATGCGTCGAACACCTTCTTCCGATCGCTGCGGTTCCGGCTGGCGCGATACAGCGTGAAGTTCGCCTGGTCTAGTCGTATCTTCTTCTTCGTCGACAGGACGACAGTCGGATAGTCAAACTCCGCATTCGCAAAGATGCCATGGATATCGGCAGCGCCTTCAGCCATCAGGCCGGCATCGGCGATGATGCGTTCCTCTCCTTCCGTACGGGTATGCGGACGCCGTCGTTGGATGTCATCAAGGTAATGCCGGTAGATCTTCAGGCGGGGCTCGATCGTGAGGAATTCCCTGAGCAGGTCAGGGTCGATCTTTAGGATCTCCGGCTCGATGAAGGCCCCACGCGCATTGAGATCGGAGCCGATCTGACTCATCTCCTGCTGCATGGCTAGCGTGCGGGAGATGCGCGTGTCCTCATCGTGCAGCATGCTCGCGTACACATACAGCCGGGCGAATTCGCGATACAGATCGGAAGCCAGTTGGAGGCAATCGAACAAGTGCCCGGCAGATGAGTTCAGAGTGCCGCGGAAGGTCTCGATATCAGAAAGCTTGCGCTTCAGCGCCTCCTTCGCGCCGCGCCAGCGTTCTTCATTCGGATACAGAGGCGAGAGGTCCCACGTGAATTCGGCGTCTATGCTCTTGCGGTCTCGCGGGCGGGTGGAGTGGCGTTTCGAACCTGGATGGAATGCGCGTGTGTTCTCGAGATGCATTGGGTCTTTTCGACGAATGAGCGGGTGAGAAATTAGAGAAACGTAAAATATACGCTAAGACCGTTCACGAGGCAAGCAGATTGAAAAGGGGATCCTACTTCAATGGATCGCCCCCTCCCGCCGCCGCAACTGGCCCCCTTCCCGTCCTGCGATCGTTGCCCGGATCTCCGCCACAACGGCGAGTGCGATCTCCGTCGGCGTCTCCGAGCCAATGTCCAAGCCAACCGGTGAATACAAACGCATCAACTGCTCGTCCGACGGAATGAATCCATCCGACTCCAATCGCGCCAGCAACAGCTCCCGCTTGCTGCGCGGTCCGAGCATTCCGACATACCGGGCATCGCCGGACAGCGTCTGCCTCAGCGCCGCGGCCTCCGCATCAAATTGATGATACGTGACGACGATGTTCGTCCGCTCCGTGATCTCGCAGCGGTCCGGCACCTCCTCGACCGGACAATCGATCAGCCGGTCCACGCCCGGAAAGAACTCCGGACGCAGCAGCGGCGCCCGATAGTCGGTCACGGTGACGATCCACCCGAGCTCCTGTGCGAATCGCGCAAGCGGGATGGCTTCCGGTCCTGCGCCCATCAGCAGGAGGGGAACAGGCTCGGGAATGTAGTCGAAGAATGTCCGAACGATTCCCGCGGACGATGCGTACTCGATGCGCAGGGGTTTGCGTTGTTCCAGAACATCCTGGGCGTCACGACGGATCTCGTCCACCAACGGCAGGTCTTCGATGTCCGCATCGAACGCCCCATCTTCCGAGAGCATGGCGTGATCACCGGGCGAAGCCGGCGCATCCACATCCGCGGCGAACACGGTCGCCAACACGGCCGGCTTCCGTTGCGCGAGCGTCGTCTTCAAGAAATGATAGAGCCGCCGTCCGGAGAAGGGGGTGATCGGTTCGAGCAGGATCTCCACGAGTCCTGTGCAACCCTGGCTCATCCCGAAGAGCACCGCTTCGGGGGAAGTGTTGTCGTACGTGACGAGCTGGGCGGATCCGATCTCCATCGCCGAGCGCGCGCGGTCCAGCAGGTCTCCGGCAAGACATGCGGCGCTAACGAAGCCTGCTTCACGCCCCGATTCATTGAACAGCATCCGTGCACCGGCCCGACGATAGGCCGATCCTTTCACGTTGATGACTGTCGCCAGCACGCCCCGTTCGCCCTTGGCGTCCAGTCGCTCCATCCCCTGCACGATTTCCCGTAGTTCGTTCATGGTCCCTCATTGCGCCACGCGCGGCCGGCGCGCATGAATTCATCGATATTCTCCGGCGGTACATCTTCCGGGAGATCGCATCCGGTGCTCAGAATGAAATTGGGGAACGCCTGCATCTGGCGAAGAAGACTCTGGACGGCGTCACGTACCGTGTTCACGGTGCCATCCCGCATCACCGCCGTCGGGTTGATGTTCCCGATGATGACGATACGCGGTCCAAGGGCGAGGGCGATGCGATGCAGGTTCACGCCGGTTTCCGGCGAATCGAGGCTGATGCCATCGACGCCCACGGCGGCCATCCGTTCCGCGAGATGCATCGTGTTGCCGCACACATGATAGATGCAGTCGACCGATCTCCGGTGGCAACAATCGACGATCTCGCGAACGAAAGCGCCCGAACAACGGTCAAAGTCCGCCGGACCGAGCATCACGCCGCTGGGCTCGAGCACGCAGACCACTTCGGCGCCGGCATCCATGAGCATCGTCGCGTACGTCTTGACGGTGTCTGTCGCAAGCCGGCAAAGCGAGAGGATCGCCCCCGGATCACAGCACGTCGCCAGCGCGGCCTCTTCCGCGCCGGTGATCAACGCCGCAAGCGTGTACGGTCCTGTGACGTATACGCCGATGAGAGCGCCGCTTTCATTCGACGCGCGAAACGCTTGGACCGTCTCGGCGATGGAACGCATGCGGCTGTCCCCCGCCAGATCGACCGCACGCATGCGCGCCATGTCTTTCGGATCGAACGCGTCGTACGGAACCGTCGCGGAATCGTTCACGGGGAACACTGTGTGCCGGCCAAGCGCGTTCGCTTCGACGGAGAGGTCCATTAACGGAAAGACCACATCCGGCGAGAATCGCTTGTTGATGGCGCGCAGAACCTTGACGTGCTCCCGCGCATTCTGCTGCGCGAGCTTGATCGAGCTTTCCGTCAGTCGAATACCGGGGAATCCGGCGAGTGGGGCGACGAGCCGGCGTCCCGCCCGGTGAGATGTTCGGCAGAGCCCAAGGAGTCGTGGCATTGATAAATGTTCGTTCGCCGAAGTTATCGCTTTCTCAGCGTGTCGGGTCCCAACGGCAGCGTCCGAATGCGGATCCCGCTTGCGGCGAAGATGGCGTTGCAGATCGCCGGTGCTGCCGGTGGAAGGGCGGGTTCTCCGATACCGCCGACCGGCTCAGTGCTGGGAATCGTATAGACCTCGACCTTCGGCATTTCTTCGAATGTCAACAAGCGGTGATCGTCGAAGTTGCTTTGCTTCACCCGTCCGCGTTCGATCGTGATCTCATCCTTGATCATTCCGGTCAAGGTCATGACGAGCGCACTCTCGACCTGCGCTTCGATGGTATCGGGATTGACGACAGGACCGCAATCGACGGCGACAACGATGCGATGAATGCGGAGTTTGCCGTCCTCCACCGAGACCTCGGCGACTTCGGCAACGGAGCTGCCGAAACTCTCGACCGCTGCAATGCCGCGACCAACACCCTTCGGCAATTTCGATCCCCACTTCGCCTTGTCTGCGGCGAATTCGAGCGCCCGCTTGAGCCGGGGAGAATTCGCGAGCAGCGCACGCCGGAATTCATACGGATCCTTCTTTGCCGCATGTGCCATCTCGTCCACGAATGATTCCACGACCCATCCATTCTGCGTCGGTCCGACCGCGCGCCATGCACCAATGGGAACGCCGACCTCCTTGAGATGGTAGTCGACCAAATAATTCGGGATTGCGTATGGCGGCTTGGAGCCTCCGGTCACCAGTCCGCGCGAATTCGGTCCGACGATTCGATGATGCCACGCGATGAGCTCTCCCGCCGCATCCAGCCCGCCGCGGAAGACGTTGTAGGTCATTGGCCGGTAGAGATCGTGCTGCATGTCGTCTTCGCGCGTCCAGACGACCTGCACCGGCTTTCCCAACTCCTTCGACAACTGAACGGCATCGGTGACATAATCTGCAGCCAGACGCCGGCCGAATCCGCCGCCCAGAAGCGTGGTATTAACCTTCACGCGTTCAACATCGACGCCGAGGACCCGCGCCGCTTCCGTTTGTGCCGCTTGCGGAGACTGCGACGGAACCCACAGTTCGCAGGTGCCGTCTGTGCGCACATCTGCCGTGCAGTTCATCGGCTCCATCGTGGCGTGGGCAAGCAGGGGAGCGCGATAGATCGCCTCGACAGTCTTTGCCGCCGCGGGAAGTGCTGCGAGCGCGTCTCCCGCCTTGTCTCCGGAAGTTCCGGGTTCTTTCGAAAGCTCTGCGAATGTCGCCCAGATCGATTCAGACGATTGAGTGGCCCACTGGCCTTCGTCCCAGGTGATCTTCAACGCTTCGCGTCCTTGGAACGCGGCCCACGTGGAGGTGGCAACGACGGCAATGCCTTTGGCCGTCGGGAGAACGCGGACGACGCCGGGAATTGCGAGCGCTTGCGTTGCGTCGTGTGAGACGGCCTTTCCGCCGAACACGGCAGACTGCTCGACGGAGGCGAAGAGCATCCCGGGACGACGGATGTCGATTCCAAAGATGGCTGTTCCCTTCACCTTGGCAGGCGTGTCCAGCCTCTTCATCCGCTTCCCGATGTAGCGGAACGCCGAGGGATCCTTCAGCACAACGTCAGTGGGAACGGGGAGGGCCGCGGCCGCGCTTGCCAGTTCGCCGTACGACAGTTTCTTCCCTGTGGAATGGAGAACAACATTCGGTTCGGTCTTGCAGGTCGAAGGCTCGACCTTCCATTGCGCAGCAGCGGCCGAGAGCAGCATCATGCGTGCCGTTGCACCTGCTTTGCGCCAGATATCCCAGTGTCCGCGAATGCTCCAACTTCCTCCCGTCGACATGCTTCCGTACTTCTTCGGATGGGCGATCGCTTGTTCAACCGAGACGTTCTTCCAGTCGGCATCCAGTTCGTCGGCGACGATCATCGCCATCGACGTCATGATGCCTTGTCCCATCTCTGAGCGGGAGAGCGTGATGGTTACGCGGTTGTCCGTCCCGATTCGAAGCCAGACGTTCGGTTCGAATGTTCCACCCGATGTGTCGACGGCCGCGTCCGCTGTGGCGGGAAGATAGAAGGCAAGAACGAGACCAGTGCCGGCCGCGGAGGCGACCTTGATGAATTCGCGGCGATCGATCGTATTGGAGGAGGTCATTGTCCACCTCCTTGGGCCGCACGCTTGATGGCTCGTTTGATGCGCGGGTAGGTCCCACACCGACAGAGAACCGAGGACATCATCTCGTCGATCTCTTTGTCGGATGGCTTCGGGTTCGCCTGGAGAAGCGCGGCGGCGGTCATGATCTGTCCCGGCTGGCAGTAGCCGCACTGGGGAACTTCCTCCTCGATCCACGCCTCCTGGAGTGCGTGGAGTCGTTCGGCGCCGAGCCCTTCGAGTGTCACGATCGTCTTCTCTTCGGCGAGTTGCACGGGTGTGACGCATGAACGCGTCGCTTCTCCATCCATCAGCACGGTGCAAGAGCCGCAAATGCCCTCTCCGCATCCGTACTTGGTCGCCGTGAGTCCCAGCGTGTCGCGCAAGACCCAGAGCAGAGGCGTATCAGAATCGACATCAACGGTCGTCCGTTTACCGTTCAGAACGAAAGTGATCGATGCCATCTTTCTTCTCCTTGCATCAGTTCCGCAGTTTCCACTTCTGACTCTGCATTCCCAATCCCGAACTCCGAGCTGCTGTTACAACAGTACGTAGGAGAATCCCAGCGCGATCGTCTGCTTGATCTGCGTGCGCGGAGTGATCGCCCGTTCGTTGATGAACTGAACATTCAGGTTCGCGGAAAAATACTGATTGATCTTCGCCGCGATCGTATTATCGCTCCGGACAATGACCTGGTCCATCGTTTTAAACGGGGCAAACAGTTCCAACTTTGCTTTGAATACCATGTTCTCTGCGATCGGCGCATCGATCTCTGTGACCGATTCTAGACCGCCGTCGATCTTCGAGGTTTCCTTCTCGAGCAAGGTCGAAGGATCGTCCGAATACTGTGTATAGTTGGAGGTCAAGATCTCGCGTAATCCGGCCCCAAGCCGGGTCTTCACTTCCGGGACAGGCTGATATGCAGCACCGATGCTTTGCGTGAGAAATGCGGGATCCCAGAAA
>JALONE010000382.1 GCA_025455125.1 Bacteroidota bacterium | reverse complement strand
GTCGGCGGCCTCATCGGCGCGGGCTGCGCCGTCTGGGGGCTGGACGCGATCGTCTGGTCGGGGACCCTGAAGACCATAGCGTTCATAGTCATCTCGCCGGTGCAGGGAGCGCAATGGATTGACTATCGACGCGAGATCGCCAAGGTCCGGGAACGCGTGGAGCATCCGCATTGGTACATCAAGTATAATCCATTCACATGGCTCTATCACAAGACGGACGAGGCGCTCTTTCCCTGGATGCAGAAGGAGTACGTGAACGCGCTCTCGTGGTCCCTCGCCAACAAAGGAAAGACGTTGTTCGGCGCGACGGGTTTCTCCGTAATGGTGACGATCCTATTCGTGATGTTCAACAAAGGGGTGGAGTTTTTCCCCAGCACGGAACCGCGTCAGGCGAACGTTCAAATCGAGATGCCGCCAGGAACGTCGCTGGATATCACAAACGACGTTGCAGCGGTCCTCGAGCAGCGCATCCGCGGGCACCTCGGACGACATGTTCGATTTCGGTGGTCAAGGCACTTCGAACAAGGGACGTCTGTCGCTGAATTTCTTCAGGAAGACCGAGCGGGAGTATAACACATTCGAAACGCTTGAGAATGTGCGTGGTGTCGCGACGGGAATTCCGGGCGCAGATCTGCGCCTGGTGCGTCAGGAGATGGGCCCCCCCGTAGGCGCCGCGGTGAGCATCGAAGTTTCGGGGGACGACTACGATGAGCTTGCGCGCTTGAGCGAAGAGATGCTGGAAAAGATCCGCACCGTCGACGGCCTGACCGACCTCAAGGACGACTACAACGTCGGAAAACCGGAGATCGAGGTGATCGTTGATCGGGAAGCGGCCGGCCTGTTCTGGACGAGCACCGGGCAGATCGCAGGAACGGTGCGCGCCGCTGTGAGCGGGACCGAAGCGTCGAAGTACCGCGTCGGAGATGATGAATACAAGATCCGCGTCCGATTGCAGGAGGATCAGCGGTTGTCGGCCACGGACCTTCAGAATCTCCGGGTCAGCTTCATGAACCGCCGCGGCACGCAACTCAGCATCCCGCTCACCTCGGTTGCCTCCGTGCGTCAGACCACCGGAGTTTCTGAGATCCGGCGGAAGGACATGAAGCGGGTGATCACGATTACCGGCGATGTGCAGGGACGCGTCGCATCGGAGGTCCTGAACGAGGTGAAAGCACGGCTGACCAATCAGGAACTGCCGGCTGGATACGAATTGCGGTTCACGGGAAAGGACGAAGAGCAGCAGAAGGCATCGTCGTTCCTGATGCAGGCGTTCGTCGTGACGCTGATGCTGGTCTTCCTCACGCTTGTCATTGAATTCAACTCGATGATGGTGCCGCTGGTCATCATGATCTCGGTTCCGCTATCCTTCTTCGGCGTCTTCCTGGGACTCATCGTGACTCAGACTGCGTTCAGCATCATCATGACGGGCGTTGCCGTCATTGCGCTGGCAGGCATCGTGGTGAAGAACGCCATCGTGCTGCTCGACTTCGTCAAGCAGAAGCGGACGGCGGGTATGACGCTGGATGAAGCGCTCATCGAAGCGGGGCGCACGCGCCTTCGTCCGGTGGTTCTGACCGCCGTCACCACGGTACTCGGCGTCTTGCCGCTGGCGACCGGCTTCGATTTCGACTGGCGCGAACTGGAATTCGTTGTCGGCGCCGAGAGCGCAGGCTTCTGGGGCCCTCTCGGAATCGGCATCATCTCCGGGCTGACCGTGTCGAGCTTCCTCACGCTTGTGATCGTGCCGACCGTCTACTCATTGCTGGATGAGTGGCAGCGTCGCATCCAAGAACGCATCAATCGATGGCGGAAGCCGTTGCCTGAGGATCTTGCCTGACACGACCAGGCTCTAGTGCCGGTTCCAGAAAGCCGTCTTGTATTTTGTAAAGACTGTCAGTGTGAGCACGTCACCGTGAGCTTGCCCGCCCGGCCGCATAGAGTCGCTTAGGCGGACGGGTCGAACGGTGTTGAAGTCTGACGCCTGATCCGCGGTCATGCTTCGACAAGCTCAGCATAACATCCTTCGACCCCGCCTGCCGCATGGGACCTTATTCGCGGGGCAGGCAAGCTCAGCATGACCGTTCGCCTCAACACAAGGCAACTTCTTGGTGTTGGTACTAGTACACGAAGGGGTCTCCCGGTTACCGGAAGACCCCTTTTTGTTGTACGATGAAGTGGGGTTGAGAGACGTTACAATGAAGCCGAGATGCCTGCGGTGAAGGTCCGACCGGGCATCGGATAGCCGTAGATCGTCTGGTAAGACGCGTTCAGGAGATTCTCCGCGCTGAGCGTGAGTGCCGAGTTGGCGATCACCGGAACGCGGGCTTGGATGCCAAGCAACAGGTAGTTGTCCATTGGAACGAGCGTGTTCGTGGCATTCCGTCCAAAGATCGTATGGATGTACTGCGTCGTGAGATCGAGGCGCACGCGGTCAAAGAGGGCGGAACATCCGAGAAACAGCTTGTGTCTCGGAACGGATGCGATGCGCTCGGCTGCATGGAAATAGGAATAGCTGCCGCGGAGTTCGAGATCAGAGCCGGGGAGCAGCGCCCCTGAGAGCTCGACACCGCGGTTGATGACGTTGCCGCGGTTTCGGAAGCGGGGCGGAGCTCCGGGGACGAACTCGATCAAATCCCGACTTTCGATGACGTATCCCACCACCTCGGCATTGGCGCTTGAACTGAACGTACGCGACACACCGACCTCATAGCTGTACGACCGTTCCGGTCCGATGGCCGTGTTGCTGGGAGGGAAGAGATAGAACTGGAAAACGGCCGGACTCCGGAATCCTTTTGCCGCAGCCGCCCGGATCGTCGTTGCATCCGTGACGCGATAGACCGCGCCTACCTGCGGGATCGCTTCC
>JALONE010000025.1 GCA_025455125.1 Bacteroidota bacterium | reverse complement strand
TTCAATGCCAATTGCTACTACTATCCCCACGTCTTCGCGGGGGCCGGATACGTTTGTCTGCTCCCGAACTATCGCGGCTCATCGAACTACGGCGAACGCCACAAGCTGCAGATCGCTGGTGATTACTTCCGGCAAGGATATGACGATATCATGAGCGGCGTGGATGCGCTCATCCGAGCAGGGATCGTGGACAGCGCGGCGCTCGGATGCATGGGCTGGAGCGCCGGGGGGCACTGGTCGAACTGGATCCTCACCCATACGAATCGCTTCAAAGCCATTTCTTCCGGCGCAGGGGCAATGAATTGGATCTCCATGTACGCGCAGACCGACGTTCAACGCGTTCGGGAATTCTATTTTAGCGGAACGCCCTACGACCGCTTTGACCATTACTGGGATGTCTCACCACTCAAGCACATCGCAAACGCCAAGACTCCGACGCTGATCCATGTCGTGGATGGAGACCCGCGCGTTCCCCGGCCGCAGAGTGATGAGTTGTACATGGCCCTCCGCAAGCACAGCGTTCCGACGGAGTACTTCGTCTATCCGGGATCGAGTCACGGACTCACCGAGCTGCGGCATCAGATGATCAAGATGGTCTCCGAATTCAATTGGTTCGAACGATACGTACGCGGGAACCCAGGTTGGTTCGAATGGAAGGATCTCTTGTCGACGCTCACCGAGGACGCGCCGAAGAAGCAAGAATGACCGAATCGGTTGACGTCCTCGTCATTGGCGGCGGGATCACCGGCCTGTCCGCCGCTTTTCTCCTTCAGCGAAACGGCTTGCGCGTGCAGTTGCTTTCCGCGGAACCAAGGGTCGGCGGTTCTATTCAGACGATTCTCGAGCGCGGCTTTCTGTGTGAAGCGGGAGCGACAAGCGTCATGCCGCGCGGTCCCGAGTTCTTGCAACTCGTCGATGCATGCGGATTGCGGGACCAGATCCTCCTCCCGTCCCCCCGAGCCCGCACGATCCTGCTGAACCGCAACGGGTCTCTGCATCCGCTTCCGCTGGATCCGCTCGCATTCCTCCGCACGACCCTCTTTTCTCGATCCGCCAAGTTCCGTTTGTTCCGCGAACCATTCATCACGCGATCATCAACAGATGAATCGGTCGCAGAGTTCTTCGTGCGTCGCTTCGGTCAGGAGATCTTCGACTACGGCATCGAACCGCTTCTTCCGGGCACGCTTGCCGGACAGGCGAGCCGGTTGTCCATCCGCTCCACGTTTCCGGTTCTTCATGCACTCGAACAACAGCATGGAAGCGTAACGCGCGGCCTGCTGCATGGGTGGCTGCATGGAAACACCTCGCGACCCCGCACGTACGCGCGCGGGTTCACGTTCGAACGCGGGATGGAAACAGTGACGAACGGATTGGCGGCCGCGCTGGGATCGACCTGCCTGACGGGAGCTCGTGCGACCGGGGTGAGTGTCGATCGAAACCACCCTGTCACCTCACCGTACACCGTCTCCTATGATCAGGATGGCTCTCATCGGCAGGTGAATGCAGAAGCGGTCGTGCTCGCCATTCCGGCATATGCCGCCTCCGATCTTGTCACCACGCTTTCCCCAAGCACGGCTGACGTCCTCCGATCGATCCCCTATGCATCGTTGATGACCATTTCCTTCGGGTTTCAGAGATCGGACGTGCGGCACCCGCTCGACGGCTTTGGCTACTTCCTCTCTGCGTCTGAGCGCCGACATCTGCTCGGTTGCTTCTGGAATTCAAGCCAATATCGCGATCGCGCCCCGCGCGATCATGTGGCCATCAGCGTATTCCTGGGAGAATCGAACGGCCTTGAAATTGCAAAAATACCGGAGGACCAAGCGGCGGAACTTGCTCTTTCAGAGATCTCCCGGACTATGCAAATTCAGGGAAAACCTGTATATTTGCATAGTACGCGCTGGGCGCGTTCCATTCCGCAATATGAGATCGGCCACGAACGCCGCATGGAACAGCTCAGAGATTTTGAAACGGAGTATCCCGGAATCATTCTCGCAGGGAGCTATCGCGGGGGGATCTCCGTGGGCGCCCGCGTTGCGGCTGCGCATCGGCATACCGAAATCATCATCGCGCGCCTCGGTCGAACACGATCGATGCGGCAGTCCTCATCACCGATCCAGAGGTCAGCATGAAGACACTCATTCGATGGACTTGGCTTCCGCTGTTCTTGTTCACCTGCATCACTCCGCGAGTCTCCGCGCAACAATTCTCTCCCACCGAAGACCTGAACATGACGCCGGAGAAGACCACCGAAGTGCTGAAAACGCATTGGACGGTTCTGCGGGATCTGACGGCTGAGTATTTCAAGAGCGTCGAACAGCGGGGCGAGTTCGAAACAACCGAGGAATTCAATCTTCGAAGTCTGAGGGAGCGTGAAGCGTACAGCGCCAAGGTGGAAGCCCATATCAAGGAGCACAAGATCAACAAGCGGATGTTCGGCGTGCTCCTGAAAGCGCGGCTGGCTTCCTACGATGCAAACACGGGCGTGTATAACATCGCATGCGATACTTCGGTCGAATTCCCGTACGACATTCCGAATCTTATCACAACCATCGCCCCCAACGGTTTCGTCGGCTTGACCGACACGACGCGCGGCGGGTACCGGATGTCGAAACTCTATCTCACGTTCGATCCGGTCTTCAACTGGACCGTGGACCGCAAAATCGCCATGGATGCGAAGGCGAGCGAAGGAAGCCTCTTTTTCAAATTCCGTTTCGTCCTCGACTTGAGCCAGCGGAACATCATGGACAAGGCGATCATCAGAGTTCTTCCGGTCGACATACAACTGGTCGATCAGAATCAGCGTCGGTTCTTCTGGAAACAGAACTTGCGCTAGCCCATCTCCTCATTCCCCATAGAAAACAGAAGGGCGGCCAACACGGTCGCCCTTCTTTTTTCTCTCCCGCCTTCGTGCCTCAGGCATTGCTGAGACGCAGTCGGCGCACCATCGCTACGGCGAGTCCGCCGAGGATCAGAACTGCCGCAGCCCAGACGAATGTCATGAACGGCTTCACGCTCACTTCCGCGATGAGTGTCGGGGGAGTCTGCGTTTGCGATGGTATGCCGTGCAATCCGACGATATTCATCTGAACCATCGACTTTCCGCCCCCCTGAGCGGCGTTGACGGCGACCAGCTGGAATCCCATATTCGAGCCGGGGAGGTTCGCGGTCCGGACCTCCGTCGGACCTTCCGCCCCAAAGACCGACGTCGGAACCAATGTCTGCTTCTTCTTTTCGGTTACGATCTCGAGCTTCGCACCGATGGTCATCTGACCCATCGCCCCCATTTGTCCGCCGTGGGCGTTCATTTCAAAACCAACGAACGTCACCTGCATCGGTCCGATCGTCATCGGTTCTCCTTTGACCAACTCGACGACCTGCTGTCCTTCTCCCGCGTGGGACGATGTCCCTTCTTCCAGTGAAACGGGTTCAATGTAGAAATCCCGCGTCAGAAAACTCGCATAATCCGGATTCCGCATCAGGCTGTTGTTGTACGTGCTCTCATACATGACCGGGGCGAGCACGGTCGTGCCTCCGTCCTTCTCCGCTTGAACAAGGAATTCCCACTTTCCGTCATCGCGTTGTTTCGCACCAAGGTAGGTGACGGTGTATCCAAGCACTTCCTTCGGTTGATTCATCGGCAGGGATGCAGCCTGCTTCTCTCCGTAGCGGCCGGAGGCGATAACGCCCAGCAGGAGCATAGCTAATCCTGCATGCGCGAGCGCTCCGCCAACCAACGACGGTTGCTGCCGTACGAGGCGGAACCCGTGCTCCACGCTCACTACCATCGCGAAGGCAGCGGAGAAACAGAGCGCAAGCGCCGCGATATCGGTCACCCCCAGGATTCCCAGGACGACCGTCAGAACGACCGCGATGCCCAGCGGAACGGCCAACCGTTGAATGAATCCCGCCGCCGAGGACTCGTTCCATTTCACTTTGAGGCTGAATCCGAGCAGAATGGTCATCAGCACCGCGAGCGGGAGGTTGGTCTTATCGTAAAAAGACGGTTCCACTGATGCTTTTCCAAACGGCAGGATCTTCGACAACAGCGGCCAGCTTGTTCCGAACAGAATGACCAGCGCGCTGACTCCCATGACCAGGCTTGCGATGGAGAGCATCGATTCACGAGTCATCCAATCCGAGGTCGGAGCGGTCGTTTTGAGGTCTCCCCTGCGGCGCCACACCATCCCGAACCCGAGGACCGCGGAACCCACGAGCCACAACACAAGCAATGTGTAGGCGTACATTCCCGGGTCGACGAACGAATGCACGGAGGCCTCTGCAAGGACCCCGCTTCGCGTGAGGAACGTACTATACACGACGAGCAGGAACGCGGCGATCGCAAGGACGAAATTCATTCGCGCCAATCGTCCGGTCAGCAATTGGATCAGCATCGTGTGGATGAGTATAATGCTGACAATCCACGGGATGAGGGACGAATTCTCGACCGGATCCCATCCCCACCAGCCTCCCCAGCCCAGCACGCCGTACGCCCAGTATCCGCCGAGGATCAGTCCGGCGCCCAGTGAAACACCGCCGAAGAGCACCCAAGGGAATGCCTGCCTGATCCAGTCGGAATAACGCTTCTGCCACAGCGCAGCGATCGCCATGGTGAACGGTACGGCGAGCGCGGCGAATCCGACGAAAAGAACAGGGGGATGGATGATCATCCAGAAGTTTTGTAGAAGCGGATTGAGACCTCGACCATCCTGGGGAATCAATCCCACGGGCACTTCCGCATCCACCTGCCAGATGTACTCGAACGGTGATTTCGCCGAAAGCAGGATCAAGAGGACCGACATGACGGCCGCGTAGATGGCCATGACCTCATGCTCCGTCTGCTTTCGCGACGCGTACCGTTGGAGGAAGATGCCGACAAGTGTGGCAAACAACGCCCAGAGGAGGAAGCTCCCTTCCTGTCCCGCCCAGAAGGTCGTCACAAGCAGGGACAGCGGAAGGTCCCTCGAACTATATCCCCAGATATAATGGTACTCGAAGCGGTGCTGAAGGATGTACGTCATCAGCAATGCCGAAGCGACCGCGACCCCCGCGCTTCCGAGCCAGAACAACTGTCTGCCGAGTCCTTCATACTTTGCGGCCGATGTGGATCGGTAGTAGAAGAACGCCGATCCGATGAATGCCGCAAAGGTAACCCACACAACAACTGTACCAATCATGCACGACTCCTCAAGATGAAGGAACATAAAACCGAAAGAGGCGAACGATGCGTCCGCCTCTTGCCGGGGAGAACATCACATCCCACAACGTATTACAACGAAGCGCTCCTCTTCAGAATCCGGTTGTCCGCAACAGCCCCAGTCTCATTTTCTTCTGTGCAGCGACCTCGGAATCGAACACATTGCGCTTGCCGTTCACATGCTTCGACTTGTCGATGAAATTCCCGGCCGCGTCGATGACATCGGCATGGCACGTCGCGCATGCATTCAACGCGAAGCTGAAGTGCCCCGCCGGGGCGATCGCGTGGCAGGTTCCGCATGCAGCGTCGCCGGCACCGCCGGTCCATGATGGCTGCGCATTCGCACCGACCATCAGGGAATCCGTGTAGAAATGCTGGTACGACGACTGCGCCGAACTGCGGCGAAGGACCCAATTGCCATGGCAATAGGTGTTGCTGCATCGGCCGGTCGACGAATTGTACGCCGGCGTTGGGACCACGCGGCCCGCGTCCGTTTGCGTCAATGCGACCGGTCCGTTGAATGCGATCTCGGCAACGCCATCTGAGCCCAAGTGTCCGGCTGCGAAGGTCGTTGTCGGGACGTTGTGACATTCCTGACACTGTGCCGTTGCGCCACGCAGATTGGTGCTCAGGTGCTTCGCATGCGCGCCCGTCGACGGTGCCCACGTGCCGGGCTCAGATGCCGCACCTCGGAAATTCCCATGGCAGGTGTTGCACGCTTCGGGCGATTTCGGGTTGTTCGACGCGTCGCGATGACATCCGGAGATCATGCAGGATGTTACTCCAACAGTTCCTCCTGCATAATCAGTTCCATGACAGACGTGACACGTGCCAAACGGGTAGCCGGCGGTGCGAAGTGATGCAGGATGACTCGTGCCGATCCCCGCCACATGCGGATACGAAGGATGGCACGTGAAGCAGGACTCCCCGCTTGAACCGCCAGCGTGATCTTCACCATGACATCCGCGGCATTCGACCGTCGCCCAACTCCGCGCCTTCAAATAGTGACCATGCGAACTGCCGGATGCGACGCTGGTCCAGGCCGGTAAGTGCGGATACGAATTGTGACACCGGTAGCAGGACTTTGAGGGGTCGCCCGCACCGCGATAGTCCGTGCCGTGACATTCCTGACATTCGACGGAATTGTATCCTTTCCCTTTCAGATATGCGCCATGGTAGCTCGCGTTCGTGTTATCACTCCACGTCTCGGGATGAGGATACGTCGTGCCGTGACATTGCGAGCACGATTCGTTGCTGATCCCCCCGGCGAGTGACGCGCCGTGACAGGTCACGCAGGAGGAGAGATCATAGTCGGCGTTCTGCAACGCAACGCCGTGGAAGTTGACCGGATCGGACGGATTGAGCCATCCGGATGGATGCGCCTTCGCCTTTGGTGCGACCGGCGGAATATCCTTCGAGAGCTCGCTGCACGAGACCAGGAACAAGGCCAGCACAGCCGTCGCGAAGGAAAGGAGCAAGGAAGAGTTCGACGTTTTCATTTCGCTGTGCCCTGATCAGTTGTGACAATACCCGCAGAATCCACGTCCCTTCACACCGCCCGGACGGGCGTTCGGGTCCGTGTGACAGAAGTAACATCCGGAACCCGGATCGGAATGCCAGGTCCCTTCATCGTCGCGCATCGCGCTGAAGGAATGGAACTTCGGATTCGTTCCCTTCCGTCCGTCATGGTCGTAGTGACACCGCACGCATGTCGGGTCGGCTCCCTGCGCATCATGACAGCCGATGCACGACTCGATGTCCCGACGCGCCAATCGCGGATGATCGACGAACTTGAACGAGACCTTGCTGTGCGACGCGGGCCAGAAGGAATCTTGTGTGACGTTGCCTCCCGCTCCGTGGCACGTATTGCAGAAGGTCTCCTTGGAATGACACGATTCGCATTCGTGCGTGTGGCCCTTGGCGGAGATCCCATGCGTGAATCGGAAATTCAGGTCGTGGACCTTCACGAGATTCATCCCCTGTCCGCGGTCGATGGCGGTCAGGCGTGCGGTGCGCGGAGAGACGAGGTCTCGTCCTGGCATATCAACCTTGACCAGATCGGCGCCATTGTGGCAATCGACGCACGATTCCTGCGTGTGGCATGCCGCGCACGTCGCATCCCCCATCCGCGCGGGGATCTTGTGCTCCTTCACAAAGTCGGTCCGATTATGTTCGCGCGGTCGAAGCGATGCCATGTTCGTGTGGCAGACCTCGCACGCATTCGTGACCTGCACATCGTTGTGACATGTGTTGCAGGTCGCCATCGGCGGGACTTGCTGCCCGATGACGGCCGCTTCGTCGTCTATGGCGGGGTGACAGGTCTCGCAGGAGGTTCCCTGATCGACGTGCGTCTTGTGCGGGAATCGCAACTCGCGCCGTGGATTCGCCGACAAGGCATACGTCTCGGTGTCCTCGCTCAGGTGGCAGAACGTGCAATTGCTGCTGAGCTGTTCTTCGTGGCAGCTCTGACAGGCCGGATGGTCGACCAGCAGACGGTCGGAAGCCGACATGCTTGTCGTCGCGGCGACGTGACAGTCCGCGCAGGCCATCCCGGCATCCTTGACGTGGAGCGAATGGGAAAACTTGACCGAGCGCTTGGAGTCGGCTCCGGACATTTCGGTCGAGGTGATTTGGACGGAATAGACGATCACGAGACCCAGGACCAACGCGGCGGCCAGGAACCCGTGACGGACGATCGTCGAAGTAACGGTTCGATGGGTGTGCATGGCGGTCCTAGAAGATATTCAAGCGATGACTGAGATGGTAACTCGCCCGGAGGAAAACCCGAACGTCGTTCGCATAGATCTTGTTTGTCACGAGCTGCAACTGACCGTCGACGGAGAGGGCCTGCAACGGCCGGTAGACAACACCGCCCGCAAGGGTCAGCGCCCCTTCCTCGGGGGTCTCATCCGAAAGCTTGTAGTGCGCATAGCTTGCCGCGAGGGTCGGCGTGATCATATTGTCGAACAACGGATAGCCCGCATTGACGGCAAAGGATTTCAGTTCGCCCGCATCGCCCGTGCTCCAGCCGACACTTGCCGATACGTAGGTCCAGGTCGCGCCGACGGAGATCCGGTCGGATTTCTCATCCGCACCGTACGAAACGGTCCCATACTTCGCGAACAACTGCCACGCATGATCCAGCGCGTA
>JALONE010000381.1 GCA_025455125.1 Bacteroidota bacterium | reverse complement strand
CGAACCGCGCCGTCCGGCCGGAGAACGAACACAGGGTTATGTCCCGCGTTCAACGCGTGAAAGTGGCCGGTCTCCGGCGTCAGCAATCCGAAGAATGCCGTTACATACTTGTCCTCGGTCGCCGCGTGCCGGATGACCCGATTCAATCGGCGGGCGAACTCATGCAGGGGCAACGATGCCTCGAGGTAGGCTGAGAGAAACGCGTGAAAGCTGCTCACGAGCAATGCCGCCGGTATCCCCTTCCCCGCGACATCAGCGATGACGAAGGCATATCGTCCGTCCGGCAGGGCGATGCAATCATAGTAATCCCCGCCGACAGATCTTGAAGGGATATTCACACCTGCAACGTCATATCCAGTGATCGCAGGGAGCTGCATTGGGAGAATGCGCTGCTGGATCGCCGCAGCGAGGACCATGTCACGCTCCATTCTCTGCTTCTCAACGGCTTGGGCATGCAGATGGCGGTTCACGACCTCCCGTTCACCGCCTGCGCTGACGACCGTTACACGACCACAGGCGGAATTCGTGAGTGAGGCTGCACGCTCCAGCGCCAATTGCTCCGGTCGAACCGCATCGTTGAATTTGGAAACCTCGATACCCGTGTCGATGAGACTATTCAGCTGGAGAACCCGGTGGTTAAGCGAGAAGAGCAATGACTTCTCCGTAAGACGACTCTGGAGCCGCTGCGCGGATGAGGCGTATGCCTGGAGCAGGATCTTCAATGCCGAGAACTGCGTGGTGGTGAACGGCGGTGCCGATAGCGGCCGCGTGAGCGCAAAACCGAACAGGGATCCGTCCTGCAGGCGCACCGACATCCGCAACGACCGGCGACCGCGTTCGAACGCCAACACGGCGTGTTCGTGTCCGCTGGGAGTCGGAAGTTCAGCAGGTTCGTGTGACGGAGTGTCGCCGAGGTGAATCCAATGCGACGCCCCTGCGTCTCGCCGTTGGAGAAGAAGAGTTGCGTGGGGAATGAGCCCGGTGATCGATTGGCGAAATCGCCGGAGGAGGTCGTTCTCTGAGACCGCGTTCGAAACGAGCCATGTCCCGGTTTGCAGAAGTTCTATCTCTCGCGCAATCGCACGCGATGACGGTTTCGGCTGTCCCTTCATGATACCACGTAGCCCTTATCTAAGGGAGCGTACGGCCGCATCAACGGTGGCTTCCTTCCCCGCATATTGGAAGAGGCCCATGATGCTCAGCATCTTTTCCACGGCAGGATCGAGGTTTGTGAAAATCAGTTTTCCCTGAATCTCTTCCAGCTGTTCAATGATCTCAATAAGGAACGACATGCCAATCGAGTTGACGACCTTTGAGCGCTCCACATTGATCACAACGCGGGTGATCCCGTCGGAGAAATGCTTGGAACACTCCTTCGCGATCGCCTCCCCGCCAACATTGTTGATGTAGCCAACCGTCGTGAGCACGAGACAATTGGCACGCAATTCAGACGTGAGCTCGAAAGGCTGTTCCATGGTGTATGCGCCGGAATCGTGACTACGAAAGGAATTTCTTGATGGTGATCTTTGTGCCGTCCGCGCCGGATTCGATACGGAAATCGTCTGACATCGACTTCATCAACCGAAGTCCCCAGCCGCGCTTGTGTTCCGAACCGAGCTTCTGGGCGATCGATGGATCGGGGACAGTCCCTGGATCGAATCCTTTGCCGAAATCCTTCACGAGGATCGTGATCTCTGCGGCCGTCATGGTGAACTCCACATGGACTTCCGGATTCTGCGTGCCTGCATGCTCCAGTGCATTGATGATCGCTTCCGTGACAAGGATCCGCGCTTCACCGATCTTCTCGTCGGCGATCCCCAAGTGTCGTGCGAGGCGTTCCAAGCCCTCGACCGCGACGAGTTCGATGTTCGGGATCTGTGGAAGCTCGACCTTCAATCGTACTGGTTCCATCATACATTCACCGCAGCTTTCTTCTTCAGGACCAGGACCGTGATGTCGTCATCTTGGGGGACGCCCTCCATCCATGCATCGCCGGCGGCATAGAGTGCATCAACGATCGTTGCGGCCGGGAAGTGCGCCTGTTCTGCGAAAATGGCGCGCACACGGTCGTAGTCGAACATGTCCGACGACGCGTTCTTCTGTTCGGGGAGGCCATCCGTCACCAAGAGCAGGACGTCCTCATCGTCAAGGGCGGACTCCTGAACCGCGTACTCGAACTTCTTCATCGCGCCAAGCGGCATCCCCTTGAGTAGGTACTCTTCGATCTCCCGACTCGCGTGACGATAGATGAAGACCGGAGGCATTCCGGCACAGGCGAAAGATACGGAATTTCCCCTCAGTCTGACAAGCGTGAAGGCCATGAAGAGCCGACCCAGTTTGATCTCCTTGATGGCGCGGCTCGAATGATTGAAGAACGAGCGAATCTCGGACCGCGCGCCCTCGGACAAAAAGAGGCCTTTCATGAGTGTGACGATCGTCCCAGCCTGCATTCCGTGCCCGGTCGCGTCACCGAGCGCAATATTGAGCGCACCATCATCGTCAAGGCTGAAGTCGTAATAGTCGCCGCCGACCTCCGTCGCCGTCCGAATCGACACGGCGATCTCATAACCCTCCACATGAGGGATCTCTTTGGGGAGCATGGACAATTGAAGCTGGCGAGCGTCCTCGAGTTCCTTCGATTTCCTCTCATTCTCCGCCTCAAGCACCCGTTTTTCTGCCAACGCCGCCTTCGTCCGCAGCTCAGATTCTCGCACACGCGCCTTCTGCTCCCGGCGCTCCAATTCAAACCGTCGCATTCCGTACAGGAAGCCGAAGATCATCACTCCATACCCTGCGTATGCCCAGCGTGTCTTCCACCACGGTGGTGTGACGATCAAACGCATTGAAGTGCCCGTCTCATTCCAGAGCCGATCGTCATTTGAACCGCGAACGCGAAG
>JALONE010000024.1 GCA_025455125.1 Bacteroidota bacterium | reverse complement strand
GACCGGAATTCCTCCTCCTCCAACGGCGATCACGATAACATCCCGGGAGATCAGGTCCTGGATGACCTCCAACTCGACGATGTCCAGCGGCAGGGGAGAGGCCACAACGCGCCGATACCCGCGGGCGGCATCTTCCACGATGTTCCAGTGGAGGTCGCGGCGCTTCTGCTCTGCAACGTCGCGCGAGTAGAACGGCCCGACCGGTTTCGTGGGACGCTGGAAGGCGGGGTCACTGAGATCGACGACGACCTGCGTGACCACGGTAACCACGGGACGATGGATGTTCCGCTTCCGAAGCGAAGCCTGCAGACAGTTCTGAAGCGAGAACCCGATCTCGCCTTGCGTCATGGCAACGCAGACGTCGAGCGGGACGGTGTACGTCTGAGCAGCGGCGGCTTCGGACCGGAGAAGCTGTGAACCGACCTGCGGTCCGTTGCCGTGTGTGACGACGATCTCATGCCCGCTGGCTGCGACCTCTGCGATGCACTCAGCCGTGACCTGCGCATTCTCTCGTTGTTCGTCGATGGTTCCGCGCTGTCCCGCACGAATGAGGGAATTCCCGCCGACGGCAATGACGATAGTAGATGACAAGGGACACCCTAGAATTAGTGTTCGGAGAACCGAGACCGGAGTCTCCAGGAAAATGCCGCCGCGATCGATGCAGAAGCAACGACCGCGACCTGATGGAGCATGGGAGCATCGACAAGCACGTCGAGGACGATTGCGGCGAGGCTCACAATCAGGAATGTGAGAAGTGCCCATCGCTTGAACAGGAGCAAGCCGAAAAGGGCGATGAGGCCGATGTAGGACGCAGCGAGGAATGCACTCCGGAGAGATCCGACCGCTCCGGGAAATGCCGCATCGAACCGCTCAGGCATGAAGTGGAAGATGCGAAGGGCGTTGAGAGTCGAGAGGACCAGGAGGATGATGAAGACCCGGAACAGGAGCGCAAGACGTCGATTGGCGATGGCCATGGGAGCGGAATCAGGAGGTGATGGGATTCAACATAGGAGAATATTTGAACGGGGGCAACTGGGGGAGGGGCGGAAAGGAATCCCAGAGATACTCGAAATATCCCGGATAAATCCCCGGATAAGTCCCCGGATAAATTTCAGAAATCGTACATTTGCCCAGTCATTCTTTCTCTTCCCGGAATCCCGACGATGACGCAATCGAATATGCTCTCTATTCGCGCTGAATTTCCATCTCTCAACCGCCTGCATCACGGCGAACCGCTGGTCTATTTCGATGGTCCGGCCGGCACGCAGGTCCCCGGTTCCGTCATGCAGGCCATGACCGCCTATTACGTGACGCACAATGCCAATACGCATGGTCAATTCGTCACGACGCAGGAATCGGACAAGATGCTCGCCGAAATGCGCGAGAGCGTTGCCGCGTTCCTCGGCGCGCGCGACACCTCGACGATCTCCATAGGGGCGAATATGACCACGCTCGCGTTCTCGCTCAGCCGCGCATTCGCTCGAGCCTTCAAGCCTGGGGATGAAGTGGTGATCACGCAACTGGACCACGAGGCCAACCGCGGTCCGTGGCTCGCGCTCGAAGAGCGAGGGATCCTCGTTCGCGAGGTCGCACTTCGCTCCGATGGCACGCTTGATGACGAGGACATGCGCCAGAAGATCACTTCACATACGAGACTCGTCTGCATCGGAATGGCTTCCAATGCTCTCGGGACCGTCAACAACGTGGCTCTCGCGCGCGAACTCTCCTCGAAGGTTGGAGCATGGCTGCTGCTCGACGCCGTGCACTTTGCGCCGCACTTCCTGATCGATGTCGAAGCGCTCCAGACGGATTTTCTGCTCTGCTCTGCCTACAAGTTCTACGGTCCTCATGTCGGCCTTCTCTATGCGCGTCCCGGACTGCTCGATCAGTTGGAACCGGATCGCTTGCGTACGCAGGATCAGCATGCGCCGTTCCGGATCGAGACCGGTACGCAGAACCATGCCGCTCTCTCCGGCGTGAAGGCTGCGATCGAATTCATCGCAGCTCTCGGTCATGGCTCGACACTTCGGCAGCGCCTTGCGCAAGCAATGACCACCATCGGCGAGCATGAGCGTGCGGTGGCGGTCGAGTTGGCTGATCGCCTCCGCGTGATCGACGGGCTGACGATCTATGGTCCGGGATTCGCCGGCGGACGACGGGCACCGACCATCTCCTTCACGCTAGGCCGCCTCTCCGCAGAAGATGTCTGCCGGCGACTTGGTGAGCGAGGGATCTGTGCGTGGGACGGACACTTCTATGCGATCCGTGCGATGGAGGTGCTCGGATTGCTCGATCGCGGCGGTGTGACACGAATGGGGATCTGCATGTACAATACGCATGACGAAGCGAAGCGCGTTGCCGCTGCGATCGAACGGGTCCGCAAGTCCGCTTGATGTCAAACGCACCCGCACCAATGCGCGCACTCATCCTCGGGTTCGGCAACGTCGGCAAACGCGTGGCCGAGATCCTCTTTGAAGAACGGGACCGTTTTCCCGGACTCGGCGCTCTGGAACTCGAGGTCGTCGGGATCGCGACACGATCGCGCGGCGTGATCCTTGATCCCGAGGGCATTGACATGCGAGAGGTGCTGGAACGGATACGGCGCGATGGCAGGATCTCCGATTCCGTTGCCCGGAACACAGATCTCACAGCGCTCATCCGCGAGACATCGTTCGACGTCCTGCTTGAACTCACGTCGCTTTCGATCGAGCGGAAGGGAAGTCCAGCCGTCGACCACGTACGCGAGGCGCTGTGGCGTGGGAAGCACGTCGTCACCGCGAACAAAGGACCGTGTGCGTTCGCGTATCGCGAGTTGGAGCGACTCGCGCGTGAACGGGATGTCCGGTTCCTGTTCGAATCGGCGGTGATGGATGGTGCCCCGGTTTTCGGGCTCGCGCGGCGCGCGTTGCTCGGTTGTTCAGTGGAGGGGTTTGCTGGCATCCTGAACTCAACAACGAACTTTATTCTCTCGCAGATGGAGGAGGGGATGGAATTCGCCGATGCGTTGTCGGAAGCACAGAGGCGCGGGGTTGCGGAAGCGGATCCGCGACACGACGTCGACGGGTGGGATGCGGCAGCGAAGACCGCCGTGCTGTCCAATGTCTTGATGGATGCGGAGGTCACTCCCTTTGACGTGGAGCGAGTGAGTGTTGCAGACGTGAGTATCTCGGATGTTCAGGCTGCGGCAAAGCGGGGTGAACGGCTGAAGGTCGTCTGTCGGGCTGGTCGGCTTCACGGCGGTCTGCACGCTTCGGTGAACATCGAGTCGTTCCCGGTGAGCCACCCCTTCGCCCTCGTTCAGGGCATGGGGAATATCCTCGAATTGCAGACTGACCTGATGGCCCCCATTCGCATCGTGCAGACTGAGCCAACGCTGACAGACACTGCGTATGGAGTTCTGAGGGATCTGCTAGAATTGGCGGATGTGGCGTGATTCCCCGGGTCCACGCCGCATCTATTGAAGCGGGAGCTATCGGTCTTTTCGTGGAATTCCTTCCTGTTTTTCCCTAGATTAATAAGATTGTGAGCGCGTGGAATCCCCGCCATATCCTCGTCGTCCGAACGGATCGGATCGGCGACGTCTTGCTGACGCTCCCCCTTGTGGCGGAGATCGTGCGATGTCGACCTTCGGCCAGAGTCACGATGATGGTCCGGGAATACACGCAACCGCTCGTTCAAGGTCAGCTTGGCGGGATCGACACGCTGCTTTGCGATCAGGAGGGCGGAGAGCGTTCGTTCTGGCAATTGCTCCGTGTGATCCGGCGAGAATCGTTCGACACCGCATTCGTCGCATATCCGCGCTTCCGGATCGCCTTGCTCCTTTGGCTCGCGCGGATCCCGCTCCGGGCAGGAACGGGATATCGTTGGTATTCGTTCTTGTTCAATAGAAGAGTCCACGAGCATCGGAAAGTGGGGCTCCGGAGTGAAGCCGACTACAATCTGTCGCTTCTCGCTCTGTTCGACGTGGAGATCAGCCCCGCGCGAAGCGTTCGCGTCGTTCCGTCAAAGCGCGATCGATTGGCTGCACGTCACGCGTTGATCGAATATGGGATCGAACCGTATGAGCGGCTCGCCGTCGTTCATCCCGGAAGCGGCGGTTCAGCGCGCGATTGGCCGGCGGAACGATTCTCCGAGCTTGCGCAGTCGCTGGTGCGTCGCGGGTTGCGTGTCGTGGTGTCCGGGACCGAAGCGGAGAAGGGTCTTGTCGAACACATCGCTGCAGCGGCGGGAAGCGGGATTCTGGCCCCGATCGGACGATTCTCCTTGATGGAGTACGCAGCCTTCGCAGAATGTGCGAGTGTTTTCATCGCGAACTCGACCGGGCCGCTGCATCTGGCTGCCGCGGTCGGAGCGCCGGTCATCGGGTTCTACCCGGCGGAAGCGGCGATGGGACCGGCTCGTTGGGGTCCGCTGACAGAACGAAAGCGGCTGTTCGTTTCGCCCCACACGACGATGGATGATATCGCAGTCGAGTCGGTGGTCCAGGCGGTCGATGCGTTGGCAGCAGAAACGGTGGGAGAGCGCCTCTCTCATATCACAATTGAGTGAACGAATGCATCTCAAGAAATTCTTACCCGCGCTCCTCGTGGCAGTACCCTTTGCAGTTCAGGCGCAGGATCTCCCTGCGGATTCGACATTCATCGAACTGCGGAAGATCGAGCAGGAAGCGTTCGCGGTGGGGGAGCGGCTGGTGTTCGATGTCGGATACAGCTTCATCGTTGCCGGCGAGGCGGTCTTCTCCATTCCCGCCATTCAGCAAGTGAACGGCCGCGATTGCTATCAAATTCGCTTCACGGTCGAATCGACGCCGACCTTCTCCTGGATCTACACCGTGGATGATCTGTACGAGACATTGGTGGATGTGGAAGGGATCTTTCCTTGGCGGTACACGCAGCGCATCCGTGAAGGGAAATACCGGTTTGACTTCGGGGCGGAGTTCGACCAGCGGAACAACGTGGCCACGACCGACAAGGGGGAGTATCCTATCCCCCCGTATGTGCATGACGCCGTCTCTGCGTTCTTCTACGTCCGCACGCTCGATTTCTCCAAGTCCCGTCCCGGCGATAGGACGATCCTCCACAACTTCTACAAAGACACGTCGTACACGCTCTCCGTGAAATTCCTCGGCAGGCAGCAGATCGAGGTCGATGCCGGAACCTTCAACTGCGTTCTGGTGGAACCGCTGATGAAGGAGGGGGGATTGTTCAAGAGCGAGGGCCGCATCATCATCTGGCTCACCGATGATGAGCGCAAGATCCCGGTGAAGGTGAGCACGAAGGTCGTGGTGGGATCGATCGACGCTGAATTGCGAGAGTACTCCGGCATCAATGGTCCGATCAGGGCGAAGGTGGAATGACGATGGCACGCTATCGACAGCAGGCGCTTCGCGGCGTCAGGACGATCTCGATCAAGGGACGGAAAAGCAAGGTGACTCCGTCCGACTTTGCAAAGCCCCTCAACGCTCGCAGCGCGTCATTCCGCGCATTCGTTGATTCGCTCCCGCGCATCCTCATCGGCAACGAATTGCGGGATCTTGTGCGAGACATCCTCAGGGCGAAGAAGGCGAAGAAGCCCGTCATTCTGATGATGGGTGCCCACGTCATCAAGGTTGGTTTGACGCCGCTCATCGTGGACTTGCTGCGACGCGGCGTGATCACGCATGTCGCGATGAACAGCGCATCGGCCATCCACGATGTCGAATCGGCGATGTGGGGCCACACGTCGGAGGATGTCGCCGTCAATCTCATGGACGGGACGTTCGGGATGGCGCGCGAGACCGGTGAATTCATCAACGGCGTCCTGACGGACGGAATGGCGGAATCGGACGCCGGCTACGGCGAGGTGCTGGGAAAGGCCATCATCAACCGCAAAGGTCCGAACCGGAAGACGAGCATCCTTGCGACCTGCTACGCGCTTGGGATTCCCGCCACAGTTCATGCGGCGATCGGTACGGATATCATCCATCAGCAGCCGACGATGAACGGCGCCGCGACCGGCGAGATGAGTTTCCGCGATTTCAAGGTTTTCATTCAATCCGTGAAGCAACTCATCGATGGCGGAGTTGTCCTGAACGTCGGATCGGCCGTCATCATGCCTGAGGTGTTCCTGAAAGCACTCACCGTGGCGCGCAATCTTGGCTTCAAGGCGAAAGGATTCTCAACCGCCAATTTCGACATGATCCGGCAATACCGTCCGCAGATGAATGTCGTTGAGCGTCCCACGCAGAAATACGGCCGGGGCTACTCCATTACCGGGCATCATGAGATCATGTTCCCGCTTCTGGCCGCGATGGTGAACCTCGGCCTCCCGAATCGATGACCAACGACCAAACGCAACTCCCCCCGAGCGAACCTCACCATTCATCCGGACCTCCTCCATCTCTCGTCGAACGGCTGGGAGTCCATCCGATGCTGTACGGGTTCGGGGTGCTTGCCGCGATCTTTGTGTTGTACCAGATCGGCGGCGGACTTGCGGCATTCCTTGTCGCGGGGAGCGCGGAGGTCACAGGTGAGACCGTCGGAACCCATCGGCTCATGACGATGGTGGGGCAATTGGCGTTCGTATTTCTGCCCACCCTGGTGTTCGCACGGTTGTTCAGCAAAGACCTCCGATACATGTTCCCGATGCGTCTCCCCTCGTTTTGGGAGATGACCTCGGCGCTTGTCGCGATGTTCGCACTCCAGCGATTGCTCGAACTGTATCTCGTTCTCCAGGATATGGTTCCGATCCCTGAGTATCTTCAACAGATCCTCGATCCGCTGCGCAGCATGCTGGAGTCGATGCTCCGGATCTTTGTCGACAGCGATTCGATCCCGGAACTCATCTTCGTCTCGGTCGTCGTGGCTCTCGTGCCGGGAGTGGTCGAAGAACTCCTCTTCCGCGGTTTGGTGCAACGGGTGTTCGAGCGTGTCTTGAGTCCCGTGGTGACCGCCATTCTTTCGGGGATCATCTTCGGGCTCTATCATCTGAATCCGTTTCAAGCGGTACCGCTGATCGTGCTCGGCGTCTTCTTCGGCGGCCTCAGACTCCGCTCGCGGACGCTCGTGCTCCCGATGGCGGCCCACTTCCTGAACAACATGATCGCCGTGCTTGCCGTGCATCTCGGACTGGAGCCCGAAACGGCGGTCGCGTTGCCGCCGCCGCCGCTCCACATTGGGATTCTCAATTTTCTCTTGTATGGTGTCATCTTCGTCACGGCGGGAGTGGCATATCTGCGAACCACCGAGAACTGGCGCGCCGAATACTGGCGCGAAAACGCATGAAGCGAGCCGTCCGATGTTCATGCGGGGCGAAGACCCGGGACGCGGAACAAGAGACGTGCATCCAATGCGGCCGGATGCTGCATGAGGCGGAGATCTCGTGCGCCATCCACCCGGACAGTTTTGCGGGCGGACGCTGCGTCGTTTGCGGCAAACCGCTCTGCACCGCATGCAATGTTTTGACGGATGAACGGTGGCTGTGTGCCGAGGACGCAGAGGCGCTTCGCGAATGGATGGAAGTGTTTCAGACGATCGACCCGTTTGCTGCAGATGCCGTCGTCCGCAATCTGGCGCAGAACGGGTTCGAGCTTCGAACGTACGATCACGCGCAATTCTGCGATGACCCTCATCTGACCGTTGGATCACCCGTCCTTGTCTTTGTGCGACGAGAACGACACGCCGATGCGACGAGCATCCTGAGAGGACTCGAGCTCGACCGGATCGACGTGACCAATGCACGGAACCATCATTAGAGGTGGAAGCAGGAATGTCATCATCCCCCTTCAGTTCACTTCCGCAGCGCGCGCTGGTCGCTCTGGTCGCCATCCCCGTCATCGTCTGGACGACGCTCACGGGCGGATACGCGTTCTTCGCATTCGTTGCGCTGATCTCCGCGCTCGCGTTGTATGAATTCTACCGTCTGATGGAGATCAAAGGAGCCGCGCCGCTCAAGACGGTCGGCATCGCATTCGGGTTCCTGCTGAACGGGGCCTTCATCTACGACCGGACGCATGGCCACGTGTTCCGGACGCTCGAATCGGTCGGCGTGCGGCTGTCGATGTTCTCCCAGCAGCAGTACGCGCTGGTGATCCTGCTCCTCTTCCTGCTCGTGGTGCTGTCCATCGAGTTGTTTCGCACGCGCGGATCGGCCCTTGCGAACCTGGCGGCAACGGTTGCCGGCGTCGCGGTCGTGTCGCTCTTCTTCGGGACGCTCATCGCCACCCGGGAATTGTTCCCGTTCGGTTTCCCGTCCATCACCTTCCTGGGGACCGGCACGCTCACCGCGGAGCAGACGGAACTTGTGAATCATTGGGGCGGTTGGACCATCATGTCCGTGTTCGTCTCGATCTGGATGTGCGACACGGCCGCCTACTTTGGCGGGCTGACATTCGGACGGCACCGTCTCTTTGAACGCGTGAGTCCGAAAAAGTCGTGGGAAGGATCGGTCTTCGGATTCGTGTTCGCGGTCGCGACGATGCTGGTCATGAAGCACCTCACGCTCGAGTATTTGAGCTGGACGCACGCGGCCGTCCTCGGAATGCTTGTCGGCACCTTGGGACAGCTGGGCGACCTGGTGGAATCCCGGTTGAAGCGGGATGCCGGCGTGAAGGATTCCTCAGCCATCATCCCCGGACACGGGGGCGTCTATGACCGGTTCGACAGCCTGGTCTTTCTCGCACCCGTCATCTATCTCTATATTGATTTCATCGTCTTGTCGTGACAACGACCGTTGTGTTGATCGAGGAACGCGCGTGAAAGGGACTGGGAACAAGATCAGCGTCATTACGCTCGGTTGTTCGAAGAACGTCGTCGACAGCGAGACGCTATTGGCGCAGCTGAAGGGTTCGCGAGCGGCGGTGGTCGAGGAAGTTGACGATGCGTCGACCGTGGTGATCAATACCTGCGGATTCATCGAGGCTGCCCGCCAGGAGTCGATCGACGCGATCATCGAGGCGGTGGAAAAGAAGAAGCGGGGAGAGATCGACCGCGTCGTCGTCATGGGATGCCTGAGCGAACGATTCCGCGAGGAGCTGCGTGCGGAGATCCCCGAGGTCGATTCCTATTTCGGCTCCAACGAACTTCCGCGCGTGCTCGCCGACCTCGGCGTCGACTATCGGAAGGAACTGCTCGGCGAGCGATGGCTGACGACGCCGTCACATTATGCTTATCTGAAGATCTCCGAAGGGTGCGACCATCCCTGCTCGTTCTGTGCGATTCCTCTCATGCGGGGGGCGCATCGGTCGAAACCGGAGGCAGACATCCTGCGCGAAGCGGAATTGCTTGCCGCGAAGGGGGTTCGGGAGCTGATCGTCATCGGACAGGATACGACGGCGTATGGCATGGATCGGGACGGCGCGCGCACGCTTGCCACGCTGTTGAAGAAACTTGATGCCGTGGACGGCATCGAATGGATCAGATTGATGTACGCCTATCCTGCGCAATTCCCGCTCGATGTCCTGGAAGCGATGGCGTCGTCGAAAAAGATCTGCAAGTATCTGGATATGCCCATCCAGCACATCTCGGATGCCGTACTTCGGTCCATGCGGCGAGGCATCACGCGACGTGCAACTCTGGATCTGCTCCGG
>JALONE010000023.1 GCA_025455125.1 Bacteroidota bacterium | reverse complement strand
CCGGCTTCTTTGATCGTGATCCCCGGGGAGAAGTAGCCGATCACAATCCCCGTCACGATGAACCCGACGAGCATTACCAATGCCCGGATCTGGATACTGGGGAAAACAGGGGCGATCACGTAGTACGAGGCTCCGACGATCAACAATCCGGCGACAACGGAGAAGGCGACCCATTTCCAGTGAAGGCCTGCTTCGTGGTGGCGTGTGTTCGACATGCGCGTCTCCTTGCAAGAATGGAACGGTGATGAACTCAGAATGAAAGATGGTAAAGGTACGAATATTCGTTCTGCAAAATCAACTCCCTATTCCGACGGGGGGAGGGCTGTTTGTCCTCCTTCTCCCGGCAGCGACTGAACCATCCGGAAGCGCTCGGAGAATTGCCCCAGCATCTTGTCGGCCTTATCGTAGTTGTTCTTGGCGTTGTTGAGCTGAGACCCGAGCGTATCGAACACATCCGAGAATTTGTGAAGCTCTGAACTGAGCCGGGAGAGGTTTTCGAAGATCTGCCGGGCGCTCTGCTCGATCTGCATCCCCCGGAGCCCGAGCGCGATCACGCGCAGATAGGCATAGAGGCTGTTCGGGGATACGGGAACGACACGGCGTTCCGTCGCATATCCATGCACTCCTTCGTCCGCGCCCCCTTCATCTTTGATGATGATCTCGTAGTAGATGTTCTCCGCGGGGATATACATCAGCGCAAAGTCGAACGTTCCCTCGTCCGGAAGGATGTATTTCGTCGCGATCGCGTCGATATGCTTCCTGACGTCGCTCCGGAACGCCCGAGCCGCGGCCGAGCGGTCCTGGTCGTTCTGCGCTTCCGTGAGTCTCCGGAAATTCTCCAGCGGGAATTTCGAATCGACCGGAACGATATGGCCCGCGGTTCGAATGATGGCGTCGACGGTCAATCCGCTTCGGAACTTGTACTGCATTTCGAACGAGCCTGCAGGAAGCACCTGACCGAGGAGATCCTCCAGCAACGCTTCTCCCAATCCGCCACGATACTTGGGCGCACGCAACATTTCGTCAAGCCGGCTGACGCTCTGCCCCAGTTCTTTGATCTCTTGCGTCGCCTTACCGAGCTCTCCCAGCTTGTTCTGGACATCCTGGATCACGCGCGCCGCGGCGTCGAGGCGATTCCCGACCTGTCCGGTATTGTTCTGCAGCGAAGAGGCGACACCGGTGAGTTGCGCATTCACGATCTGCAGCTGACTGTTGACATTCTGGGTCGTCGTGTCGAGCTGCTGGGCCATCGTCTGCGTCGTTGCATCGAGCCGCTGCTGAACGGCCTGCGCCGTCGAGTCCATCCGCTGGTTGAACATCTGCGCCGTATGCTGGATCGAATCGCGCATCTCCGTCCGCATGCCTTCCAGTTGCTGCTGGAGCACCAACGTGGAGGACGACGAATCACCGCCTGCCCGGAGGCGAAGAATGACATAGAGAATCGCCGCCAATCCCGCGACCGAAAGGACGATCGAAACATATTCCATGATCTTCGAGCCCTCCGACAGATGCTACTGAATCAGAAATCCGATCGTTGTTCCGATCGCTGTGATGCTGAAGGCGAGACGGGCCATCGGCGGATGATCGCGCTTGAGCCATGACCAGAGCCGTGCGAGCCCGACCATCGCGGCCACGAGGGCGACCGTTGCGGCGATACATTCCGGAAGAGACCAGGAGCGGGCGACAAGAAAGGCCAGACTTCGCTCATTCCAGAATTGTCCGTAGATCACGAGCAGATGAACTGCATACACCAGGAGCGATTCCTTGCCAACATCGAGCACGAAGGAGCGTTCAGTCGAGAACCGCACTTCCCACCAACGACAGAGCGCGAGAAGCACGAGCACGATCCCCAACCGTTCAACCACGAAGAATGGATTTGCCCGGATGTGTGCGGAGATCCCCAATAGATCCAGGGGGACCTGACGCAGGAGCGCTCCTCCCACAATGAAAGCAGCACCGACCATCGCGAGCCGCCGAAACCAATCGGTCTCACGTGACGAGCCGCGCACACTCAGGAACCGGGCGGCGAAGAATCCGCCGGCCATCATAAATCCGAGCCAAGGAAAGACAGGGAAGAGCGAATAGTGCTGTCCGTTCAAATAAGCGGCAAAGAATGGATGCATCACCCGCACGAAGTCGGTCTCCCAGATCACCGGCGCCCCGAGCGTGAAGACCGCCCACAGCGCACCGATGGTCATCGCGTATCCTCGGTCCGAGCGGATCGCAAGCCTCAGGAGAAAGAGGATGAGCAGGCCAAGGGCGATGCAATGCAGAACGTCCGCCTGGTAGAACTTGAGCCACTCCGTTTCCGTCGCCTCATGCAGCGTCCGCTGCAGCGAGAAGAACGGGAGATGTAAATAGTACCCGACGATCCAGACCAGTCCGATCCGCGAGAGCTGCCTCCAGAATGTCGCGCCATACGTTCGGTACTCCTCCAGCTTCCGCTGAGCCGCAACCATGAACACGAATCCGGAGATGAAAATGAAGCTCGGAGCGACCAGGCCGTTGATGTAGTTGAGCACTTCGAACCACGGCTGCTCGCGGACCGTGTTGAGAATGAAGGCATTGAAGACATGCACTTCAACCATCACGATCACGGCCCAGCCGCGCAGAAGGTCAAGGAAGACCAGACGTTGTTTCGGTGCCATGGAGATTCGCCGATCCGCTCGCACGTGACTCAGGAAATGATCTTCATCTTTTTGCCGACCTTCTCGAACGCCTCGAGCGCCCGGTCGAGATCTTTTCGCGTATGCGCCGCTGAGATCTGCGCGCGCAGCCGCGCTTCCCCTTTCGGAACCACCGGGTACCAGAGTCCTTTGATGTATACACCCGCTTTCAGAAGCTGAGTGCTCATCTCCTGCGCGATGGCCGCCTCGCCGAGCATGACCGGCACGATAGGATGTATCCCCTCCAGGATCTTGAAGCCGAGCGCCTGGATCTCCTTCCGGAAGTATGCGGTGTTCTCATGCAAGCGACGGACGATGGACTTGTCCGTGTTCAACAAACGAAACGCTTCCATCGTGGCGCACACAATGGCGGGCGGAAGCGAGTTGGAAAAGATGTACGGACGGGCCTTCTGACGCATGTAGGAGATCAATTCCACCGATCCGCTGAGGAATCCACCAGCAGCGCCGCCGATCGCCTTCCCGAGCGTCCCCGAGTAGACGTCGATGGATCCGAGCACACGATGATGTTCTGCAGTCCCTCGGCCGGTCTTGCCGCAGACGCCGATCCCGTGGGCATCGTCCACGAACAGCAAGGCGCTGTAGTTCCGTGCAAGCTCGACGATCTTCGGTAACGGAGCCAGATCTCCTTCCATGCTGAACACGCCGTCGGTCGCGATCATTCGGATCCGATACGCCTTCGTCTTGTCTTCCTCCAACTGCCGCTCGAGGTCCGCAACATCACAGTGGTTGTAGATCTTCTTATCGGTCGATTCAGGACGGCACAGGCGCTGGCCGTCGATGATGCTCGCGTGATTCAACCGATCACTGTAGATGACGTCGCGGTAATTCTCGAATCCCAGCTTTTCATTGGTCAGTGCGGCAAAGAAGGCGACATTCGCAGCGAAGGAGGAGGAGAAGAGGATCGTATCCTCGGTCTTCAGGAATTTGGAGATCTGCTTCTCGAGTTCCAGATGTATGGTCTGCGTTCCGGTGAGAAAGCGGACGGAAGCCAATCCGTACCCATACTTCTTGAGTCCGTCAAGGGCGGCCCTCTTCACAGCCGGATGATTCGACATTCCCAGATAGTTGTTCGAGGCGAGCATCACCGCCTCTTTCCCGCCGACCTTGACCACTCCGCCTTGAGCGGATTGAAGCGCGGTCTCATACTTGAAGGTCTTGGATTCTTCGAGCCGCGCAAGTTCGGCGGTCACCAGTTCATTTACGTTCATGGGTTCTCCTCACGGAATTGATAGCGTGTTCTTCATCGTCATGCTCATCATGGCTTCCGCTGCCGAAGCCAGGTCCTGTAGTTCGTCCGAATATCTTCAAGCACTTCTGTATCGATCAAGTCATCGTGCCGGATGCGTACATCGTAGTTCTCCCACCCCATGAAGTCTTCCAACGCTTTTTTCGTCGCCTCATCGTATTCGCCGTGAAGCGGTCCTGAATAGAACGCGACTCCTTTGTAGGCCTTGTTCTGCATGATGGCTTGGAGCTCAAGGCAAACGGCTTTGTCGACCGGGATGAGGTTCTTTTCTTCTGAGCGGAAGAAGAAGAGCTTGTGCAATGCATAGAGCCGCTCCAATTCCTTCAGCGGCGCTGCATGATCGTAGATGCTGATGTCGATGTAGTCGTCTGTGGAGGCATCGTACCCTGCCCCCCGCCGCTTGACGAGCAACGCCGCCGATTGTTCCCCGCGGCGATCGCCCCCGGCTTTCCCTCCTGCAACAAGTGCGGCGACGAGGCGGTCGGCAAGACTCCCGTCGGTCCGTTCGAAGGTCATGGCAAGCGCGTTGACCGTGGCTTCGCCGACCAGGATGTTCCCTTGCGCAGCGAATCCTTTGCCGACGATGACTGTTCCTTTCCCTCCTGCCGCAACGCCCGTTCTTCCCCCCGCCCAATCGAAGCAATCCGTTCCGGTCCAGCTTGCTGCCTTGCCTTGCCTGTCCACGATCCCGACTTGTCGGGAATCGCGCGCAGAATCCGACCCGATCAGGATCCGCAGTGTTTCCTCCGCATTGGCACCGTTACGCATGAGAGTCAATCCCCGCGGACCGAAGGAGACATTCGCAAACGATTGTGTCGCGATCGCTCCCACCTCCGCTTCCGCCCACGGCACGACCGGACGAACGTTCGGAAACTTCGACTGAACGGCAACGCCGACATCTCCCGACTGGGTGTCAACCGCAACGATGGAAAAGGTGGACACAAGCTGGTCCGCCGTCGGAGGCATGTGGAGGAAGAAACAGCAGAGGAACGTTACAAGGAAAGCGGGGATGACCCATCGAGGTGTGTTCATGCGGACACCATGCGTTGTGATCAGGGGATCGTTCGGCGAAGCCGGGCGCAGAATGATCCGTCCATGCCATGCAGATGCGGAAGGGTCTGGACCGTTCCATCGGCGGCGATCAACTCCGAGGAGACGAACTCAGATGCAGAATCAAGGCAGAATTGCGGATGATGTTCGAGGAATCGCTGCACGAGAAGCACATTCTCTTCCGGCTCGATCGTGCAGGTGCTGTAGACAAGCACGCCACCGGGCTTGACGAGATCGGCGGCATGGTCCAGAATGCGCCCCTGGAGGTCCACGAGCTTCTCGATGTCGTCCGATGAGCGAGTCCACTTCGCATCCGGCTTCTTCGCAAGCACGCCCAATCCCGAGCACGGAGCATCGACCAGAACCTTGTCCGCGGGCGGAATCGTGATCGTCGCTGCGTCATCCGCAATGGTCTGCACATTCGTGATGCCAAGTCGTTCGCACGCCGACTTCACAAGATTCAGGCGCGATTCATACCGGTCGACGGCAACGATCGACCCTTGGTTCATCAGCAATTCTCCGATGAATGTCGTCTTCCCGCCGGGAGCGGCACAGAGATCGATCACGCGCTCCCCGGGTTTGGGGTCCAGGAGTTTGACGGGGAGCCCCGCGCTCTCATCCTGCACGGCGATATACCCTTGCTTGTACATCTCCGAACTGCCGATCCCCGACATGTGGCGAACGCGGACGAAGCATTCCATATACTTCGAGCGGGAGTATTCGACCTGATGCTGGTCCAGCAGAGCGGTGAACTTGTCGAACTCGATCTTCAGCCGATTGACGCGCAGCGTCAGATCGGGGATCACGTTGTTTGCCGCCATCAATCGCTTGGTTTCCTCGTAACCGTACCGATCCACCCATCGACGCGTCATCCAGACGGGGTGCGATTCGACGACGGCCAGGTGACGGATGCGGTCCTCTCCGGGGTCCGGATAGCGGATGTTGTCAAGGTTGCGGATGATGTTGCGGAGGACTGCATTGACGAGGTCGCCGACCTTCTGTCCGCGGAGCCGCTTGATGAACTCGACCGCCTCGTTGACGGCGGCCGAATGCGGGACTCGGGTCAGATACTGGATCTGGTATAGCGCCACGCGAAGCGCGTTCTTGATATTGATCTCGGCCTTCGTGAAGTTGCCGTGGAAGAATCCCGTCAGGACCCAGTCCAGCCGCATCTTCCATCGGACCACGCCCGTCACGATCTCGTTCATCAATCCCTTGTCGAGTTCGTTCATCTCGTCCGAACGGAGCTCGGCGTCGAGGAGCCGGTCGAGATAGGCGTCGGTCCGCTCCACGCGATTGAGGATCTTCACTGCAGTTCCGCGCGGTCCGGCGTACAACCCGGGCGAGGGAAGGTTTGCCGGCGCAGGTGCTTCGGGTGTGTTCATAGCAGAGGTCGACACATCAACTCGGCATGCCGCGGCGGCGGCGTTCTTCCATGGTCAAGTCGAAGATCTTTCGGAACAACTTTCCTTCCGATGCGGTCAATTCAATGGAACGGCGCGCCATCACGCGGCGTGCGACGTCGATCGCCCGGTCGATCGCGAACGTGGTGAACGTCTCCCCTGCAGCCCCCCAGGAGAACGACGGAACATATTTCGGCGGGAATCCAAACCCGAAGATGTTGCAGCACACCCCGACGACCGTTCCGGTATTGAACATGGAGTTGATCGCCGTCTTCGAGTGGTCCCCCATCGTCAGGCCCACGAACTGCAAGCCGGTGTCGACCTGCTCGCTTCCGAGGGTGACCTTCACCGTACCGTAGTTGTTCTTCAGATCGCTGTTGTTCGTCCCCGCTCCCAAATTCACCCAGGCTCCGAGATACGAATGCCCGAGGAATCCGGCGTGTTGCTTGTTCGAATATCCGTGAATGATGCTCTCCTCCACTTCTCCGCCCACCTTGCAGACCGGACCGATCGTCGTATTGTGATAGATCTGCGCCGCGACCTTGACCGTCGAGTGCTCACCGATCATCACCGGGCCCATGATCGCCGCGTTCGGATAGACCAGAGCGTGTTTGGCGATGAAGACCGGACCATTCTCCGCATCGAGCACCACCCCCGGCCTGATCGTCGCACCTTCCTCGATGATGATCTGATCTCTGCCGAGCAAGTGAACACCAGGATAGGACTTGCGTTTCGCCGCAGCCTTCCCCTTCGTCCGACGCTGATGGGTTTCGAAATCCCGCATGAGTTGGACGCCGTTCCGATGAACGAGATCCCATGGCCACGAAACAAGCTCGACATCCGTCTCTTCCGTCGGGATGCCGTCAAAATCCGAGATGGAGAAGAGCGACGCGAGATTGCGCTTGATTCGCCGCAGGTTCCCGCCGGACAGGCGCGCCGCTACGACTTGCGTTCCATGGACATACACCACATCCGACTTGCCCGCAACGGGAATCTTCCGGGCGAGATGTTCATCGGCCAGGACGCGTCCATTGACGAACAAGCATTCTCCCGCCGGGATCTCATTCACCAGAAACGCAGGGTTGCGCAATTTCATGTAATCCACAAGCGCCGGACGGCAATGGATGGAGACGCGGGCACGCGGGTAACTGCGGATGATCTTCTCCTTCAGGGAGAGCATGCCGCATCGAAGGTTGTAGACCGGTCGGAAATAGACGAGGGGATGGAATTGAGGAACGAGGATATCTTCGAAGATACACAGGTGCTGCGCCATGCAACCCTCCGTGTTGGGCGATCTGAGCGATCAGCCAAGGTCAGAAACGCGAAAAGCGGAATGTCCGTGTACCAACATTCCGCCTTTTCTCAAACATCTCGCAATGTTATGCGCTCGTGGCAGTCGCCGCGGCTTCCTTGTTCTTCGCGTACTTCTTGTTGAAGCGCTCAACCCGGCCCGCGGAGTCTACCAGCTTTTGCTTCCCCGTGAAGAACGGATGACAGCTGGAGCACAATTCGACATGCAGGTTTCCGGTGGTGGAGCGGGTCTCGAATGAATTGCCGCACACACACGTGACGATCGCCCGCTTATACGCGGGATGAATTCCCTTCTTCATCTCAAAATCCTCTTTGGTTCAAATGACTTCAATCACGATAATATAGCCAGAAAACCGCAGAGAAGCAAAGGAGATCGTGTTGGATTTCGTTCAGGATTTCCCTAAATTCTGCATATGGATCGATGGCTCACTGGTGTTGCGATCGCGTGCGTTTTCCTCAGTCCGAGACTGCTCGGACAGACCTCCGTGTATGAGTTCCTGCAGGGGGATGTCGGTCCGCGCGCGGCTGCCCTCAGCGGCAGTTTCGTTTCGATGACGAATGACCCCGCCTCGTTGTTCTACAATCCGGCATCTCTCACGACGATCGATAGACCCCGGACCTCCCTGGGCTACTTCAAGCACTTGGGCAATGCCGCTTCCGGTCATGCCGTCTACGCGCAGCAGCTGCGCAATTTCTTTCTCGCCGCAGGCGTTGTCTACATGGATTACGGCACGATGACGCGGACGGACGCATCTTCGAACGTTCTTGGAGAATTCGGTGCGCACGATCTGGCATTCAGTGCGGGAGCGGGCCTCGTCCTG
>JALONE010000380.1 GCA_025455125.1 Bacteroidota bacterium | reverse complement strand
TACGGGCCGTCCCGAATCCGGGATATTTCTTTGAAAGCTGGACCGGTGAGGCGACAAGCAATGACACGGTGTTCACGTTTCCCGTGCGGAGCAATGTGGAGGCGGTCGCTCGATTCTTGCCCGCGGGAACGCTTGCTGACTCGGCCGCAACCGGATACGCGACGGTACAGGACGATTCCGGTACGACCTACATGATATTCGGCGGAGCGCTCGGAGATACCGTTACGGCGAACTCTGTCGATGAGCTTCGCACCTATCTGGCGAGTTCCGAACCGCTCGTTGTTCTTCTGGATAGCACGTTGGTCGGTACGGATATCCTTACCGTGACGTCGAACAAGACCCTTCTGGGAACAGGACCTCGCGCGCATCTGCGGGGGATCGAGCTGTCCGTCAATGCGGCACGCAATGTCATCATCCGGAACATCACGATCTCGCATGTCACGCCGCAAGACGCGCTGGAGATCAATGGGAAGTCGAAGAACATTCTCATCGATCGGTGCGAGTTCTACTCCGATCGAGATCATGGAACCGAGTACTACGACGGCCTGCTCGATATCAAGAACGAATCCTCCTTCATCACGGTAAGCCGGAGTTCGTTCCACGATCACTACAAAACCTGTTTGATCAGTTCGGGAGACCAGGCCGTGGCCGATTCGGTCATCCGCGTCACATTCCATCACAACTACTTTTACAACTGCGAATCCCGTTTACCGAGCATCCGATTCGGGAAAGCGCACATCTACAACAACTATTACAAATCGTGCAACACGGCAGTGAATTCGCGGATGGGTGCCTGGGTCCGCGTGGAGCGGAACTACTTTGAATCAGTCGGCACGGCGGTCATGACGGAGTACAGCGCGATCACCGGTCTTGTTCAGCTGATCGACAACCGTTTCGGTGGCAGCGCGTATGTGACGACACCGGTGTGCGATCTGGTGGTTCCATATCCATACACCCTGGATCCAACGGACGAAGTTCCCGCGATCGTCGCCGGCGAAGTCCGGACGGAAATAGAACAGGAATCATCATTGCCTCGATCCGTCGCACTGGCGGCATTTCCGAATCCGTTCAATCCGACGACAGTGATCAGGTATCAGTTGTCCGTAGCCAGCGATGTGGAGCTTCATGTATGTGACTTGCTGGGACGCTCCGTTGCTCATTATGCGGAAGGGCGCCGACAGCCGGGGAAGTATGAGATTCGGTTCGACGCAGGACAATTGACCAGCGGCGTCTATTTTGTTCGCATGCAGGCTGGGCATGAATCGCCTGTATGCGGACTACTCCGATCCCGATGTCATTCGTGTGGGTGATGATTACTACATGACGGCTTCGAGCTTTTCGCATTTCCCCGGACTTCCCATCTTGCACTCGAAGGACCTCGTCAACTGGACCATCATCGGTCATGCTGTTCCAACCTATCCGGTTTTGGAGTTCGCAAAGCCGCAGCACGGCATGGCCATCTGGGCTCCGGCGATCCGCTATCATGACGACGAATTCTTCATCTACTTTGGAGATCCGGATCGCGGTGTGTTCATGACAAAGGCGAAGAACCCTGCAGGACCTTGGTCACCGCTCAAGTTGATCCGGAAAGTCACCGGCTGGATCGACACGTGTCCATTCTGGGATGACGACGGCAACGCCTATCTCGTGCACGCTTGGGCGAACAGCCGTTCAGGTATTAAAAGCATTCTCGCGGTCAATCGCATGACTCCGGATGGAATGCAGGTTCTGGACGACGGATTCATCGTTTTCAACGGGCAAGCCAATCACCCGACGATGGAGGGACCGAAATTCTACAAGCGGAACGGTTACTACTATATCTTTGCGCCCGCGGGAGGAGTGAAAACAGGATGGCAAGTTGTCCTCCGGTCGCGGAACATCTTCGGTCCCTACGAGGACAAGATCGTTCTCGAACAAGGGAACTCGCGCATCAACGGTCCGCATCAAGGGGCCTGGGTGCAGACGCAGACGGGGGAGGATTGGTTCGTGCATTTCCAGGACAGGTACGCGTATGGGCGGATCGTCCATCTTCAACCAATGCGCTGGGAGAATGACTGGCCCGTGATGGGCGTAGACGCGGACGGCAACGACATCGGCGAGCCGGTCCTCACGTGGAAGAAGCCGAATATCGGGAAAGCGAAACCGATTGTTGCGCCCGCAACGAGCGATGAGTTCAACGATGCAAGTCTCGGCTTGCAGTGGCAGTGGCAATCGAATTGGAAGCTCGAATGGTTCTCTCTCGCGAAACGGCCTGGATGGATCCGGCTCTTCTCGCAGCCCGCGGTTGAAGATTCAGGACGACTTTGGAATGCGGGGCATCTTCTGTTGCAGAAGCTCCCCGCGCCGAACTTCACCGCGACGACGAAGGTCGATGTGTCCGGAATGGAGACCGGAGACGTTGCGGGGTTGATTGTGTTTGGCAAGGACTACGCGTACGTTGGAGTGAAGAGGACGCCCGAGGGCTTTCGACTCATGTATGGCGAGTGCCTCGAGGCCAACAGGTTGAAGCCGGAAACACAGACCGACATCGGCGAGGGTGCATCGTTGATGCATCTCCGCGCAACTATCCGGCAGATGAGTGATACGACGGAGATCCCCGAAGTCCGTTGCGAATTGAGCTTCAGTCGAGACGGCCGGGTCTTCACGCCGCTGGGACGATCGTTCATGGTGAAGGAGGGAGTGTGGGTTGGTGCGAAGATCGGACTGTTCGCGGCAAACATCGACACGACGGGCCGATCAGGCGGTGTTGTCGACGTCGACTGGTTCCGATTGGAGGAATGATCCCATGCAGAAGGCTCTCATTGTTCTAGTGTTAGCGGTTCTCTTCTTTTCTCTCTCGTGTTCACCTACAAAGCAGGCGACGACGATGGTCTCACAATCACCATATGGGATTCTTCCGGACGGCCGTACCGTGACGCTATTCACGCTCTCGAATGCAAAGGGGGCTTCGGCAACGATCATCACCTATGGTGCGACCGTCACCTCGCTTGTCATGCCGGACCGAAATGGCAAGTATGCTGATATCGTTCTCGGTTATGATTCACTCGGAGGCTACATTGCCGACAACGCGTATTTCGGTGCGGTCGTCGGGCGATATGGAAACCGGATAGGCAAAGGGAAGTTCACGCTGGACGGCAAGTCGTACCAATTGACCGTAAACAACGGCGAAAATCATCTGCACGGCGGCACATTGGGATTCCACAAGGTTCTCTGGGAGGCCAAGGTGCTCAACGATTCGACGGAACCTTCGGTGGCTTTCTCCTATGCGAGCAAGGCGGGGGACGAAGGCTATCCGGCGAATGTGGTCATCACGGTGACCTACACGCTGACGGATCAGAATGAACTCGTGGTGGAATACGCAGGAATCACCGATGCTCCGACGATCCTGAATCCTACACATCACTCGTACTTCAACCTCACGGGGGATTTCACGAAGACCATCCTCGATCATCAATTGACCATCGATGCAGAGGGCTACACGCCGGTCGATGCCGGATTGATCACGACGGGCAAGATCGAGGATGTCGCGGGAAAGCCAATGGATTTCCGCACGGCGAAGGCGATCGGCGAACGTATTGACGATGAAACGGAACAGCTGCGCTTCGGAAACGGGTACGACCATAATTGGGTAATTCGAGGATCTCATGGAACTGTGCGGCGTGCGGCCGAATTGTACGACCCATCGACCGGACGACTGCTGACGGTTCTCACCGACCAGCCGGGATTGCAGTTCTACTCGGGCAATTTCCTT
>JALONE010000379.1 GCA_025455125.1 Bacteroidota bacterium | reverse complement strand
GCCCGATAATCTGTCCGGGCAGCAGCAAATCGCTTCGGATCCTCCGCCTTGCCGTCGTTGTGGCCGAATTGGATGAAGACATAGTCTCCCGGTTTCAGTTCTTCCAGGACGGATTGCCAGCGTCCTTCGTCGATAAAGCTCTTCGTGCTCCGTCCATTCCTTGCATGGTTCCGGATGACGACCCCTTCCTTGAAGAACAACCCAAGCAATTGTCCCCATCCGCGTTCGGGGTTGTCGATGGCCGGCTTGTTCGCCATCGTCGAATCTCCGACAAGATGGATCGTCGCTTGCGGGTCCATCGCGGGGGCTGCTCCTAGCAGGAGCAACAGCGAGAGCATCGCAAACCGCTGTCCGGCCCGAATCATTCCGATCCCTTTCTCGCGGGCTCCAGCACATTCTCGTTCGGCGCCCATCGTTGCTGCCATTTCGGATATTTCGTACGAAGAAGATTCATCGGCCAATCGCCGAGCCATCCGTAGTGATTCCGGCGTTCGTAGGAGAGCTCGGACATGTCGTACCGTTTGATTCCATCGCGGTCGCAGAAGAAGACCTCATCGTTCTCCAACTCGTAGAAGCGTCCCCACAGATCCGGCGCCGTCGCATCAGCCAACACGACCTTGTTCCAGCCTCTCGGAGCGGCGGAGTCTCTCACGACCGTTTCTCGAATTCCGCGAACGCGAACCCGGTCGAACCATCTGACCGCCGATTGGATGGCATCGACGATCCGCGGCTCCGGCTTCTTGATCCGCATGAGGAATTCGACGATCCCGACCGATTCCTTTCCGCTCAACGACGGGAGTTCGTACGCTCGCGCCTTTGCGGGGACGAATGTTTCTTCGTCATGTTGTGCACACCAGGCGGTGAGCGTGTCTCCACGTCGATACTGACAAGCGAGGATGCACTCGATCCCCTTCCGGAGGGAGACGCGAAGCCTCTGCTTCATCTCTTCTGCAACGCAGTTCCCCTCGGCCTTGCCATGCACGATATCGAAGAAGAGATCGAGGACGCTCGCCATCGCATCGTCATTGAATGTGATGTGCGTATAGTACCCCTGCATCATCGGATAGTACTGCGGCCATCCGCCGTTCTCGTATTGTGCGGCGAGCAGATACTCCAACCCCCGTTGCACCGCATCGGCATACCGTTCGGAACCTGTCTTCGCGGCGACGCGGGCCAGATACCGGATCTGCGAGTGAGTCGCACCGTTGTCAATGGTCGCCCCGATCTCGTCCCGCATCTGATCGAGATGTTCCCGCTGCTCGGGCGTCAAATGCTTCACCAGTTCCACATTCTTCGGCCATCCGCCGCTGGTCCGCTGATACAGCAACACATTCTCGGCGATGCGAACCGCTTCGGCGGAAACGTACCATTCCCCCGGTTGGTCGAGACACTTCTCCCAATCTGCACGTCCAGTCGATGGGTCGTCAGATTGCGAAGCGCTTCGAGTGGGGAGTAATACAATTCCCATCAAAGAAAGTATAAGGAACGAGCACTTGGACATGAGAGCAGTTGGTTATTGGCTCTTCGTGAGGCCGGAACTGGAGTCACCCTTCGACAGGCTCAGGGTGACGCGTTGCTCCTGCAATTCAATAAATAGATGGAACCTAGAAACCCAGTTCCACGGAGGCCATGATGAACGGGCCTACCGCTTTAAAATCGTTCGTCCTTCTCTTCTCACTGATGTAATACTCGTAGCTGCCGTCTCGATACGGATTCCCCCCGAGGCCTGCTCCCTGGCAGGCGTCATGCAGGTTCACCATCCCGTCTGCATCCACGGTGACGAACTGCTTGACCATCCCGTCAAAGGACTCCTGGGCAATGCCTCGATACGATTCATCCAACAATCCAAGTCGCACCCCCTTGGCCATTGCATACACGAACATCGCCGTCCCCGACGACTCAAGATAATTCCCCTCGCGCGCTCCTTGATCGAGGACCTGATACCACGTCTTCGAACGCTCTTCTCGAACTGACATCACCGCCGGAATCAGCCGCCGGAATATTTCAACCAGTTCCTGACGACGCGGATGCTGCACCGGATACAGGTCCAGCACGTCCACAAGCGCCATGGCATACCAACCGATCGCGCGGCTCCAGAAATGCTTTGACTTCCCCGTCGCGGGATCGCACCAGCGCTGGGACTTGCTCTCATCCCAGGCATGGTAGAGCAGACCGCTCTGTTCATCGCGCGAATGACGTTCCATCCACACGAACTGATTCGCGATATCTTCGAGCACGGCGCTGTCGCCGGCTTTCAATGCATAGCGCAGATAGAAGGGTTGTCCCATGTACAAGCCGTCGAGCCACATTTGGTACGGATAGATCTTCTTGTGCCAAAAGCCCCCCTCGTTCGTCCGCGGATGATTCGCCAATTGCGTGCGCAACTGATCCGCAGCGACCCGGTACCGCTCCTGTTTCGTCCGCTCATGAATGAAGAGCAGCGCGCGTCCCATTGGAATGAGATCGATGTTGAACGACTCGTAGTCGTACGTCTTGATCG
>JALONE010000378.1 GCA_025455125.1 Bacteroidota bacterium | reverse complement strand
CAGGATCTCGTGTACCTTCGATGCGGAAACGCTCATGGTGCTAGCTCCTTCGTGGGTGGTGAGAGGAATATCGACATTGAAGTTCCACGGTTTTTGCTTTGAAGAAAAGGGAAAAACATCCTCTATCGCGTGCCGATCCCCCGGAAGTCGTGGCTGACCTTTTCGCGAACGACCTCGACGTGAGCGAACGACTTCTTAAGCATCGTCAGTTCAACGTCGGAACAATCCGCGGGATCCACATCGTTCATCGGCGAACGGCCATCCGCGATCATGGCCCGTTGGTTCCTGAACCGCAACCCCATCAGGAAGGAATACACCTCGCGGAACTCCCTTGTCCACGCATGGGAAAAATGCCCGGAGTCGCCGAGCCGGGTGATGCGGTCGATGGTGTTCGTGGCGGCGATCTGGTGACGCAACGCATAAAGGCGCGCGGCATCAACCAATGGCAGAAGGACCCGCTTGATGTCGAACCGGGACTTCAGCTTCTGGGTCCCTTCCGGCAATTCCCATTTCAACAGGCTTTCGGCAAGGTAGAGGAAGAAGCGGTCATTCCCCTTGAGCAGAGCCTGAACATGGGAGCGGAGGGCGGAGACGATCTCCTCGGAGCCGTACATCATCCGGAAATCATAGAAGATCTTCACGTCCAGGATGTCCTGCGGGTTGGCTGTGGTGATCCACGTGGTGAAGTATCCCTTCCAGACCGACAGGGGCTGGCACCAGTGCGGATTGGATGCCATGTTGTTGCCCGGACATTTGCGGTATCCGACGTCGGCGAGATCTGAACAGATCCGAGTGCCCAGCGCACAGAAGTATTCCCGTACGCGATCAGCCTGGTCCGGCACAGGATCGTCATAAACGATCGCATTATCCTGGTCGGTCAAAAGCGTCGGTTCGCTTCTTCCCTCGCTCCCCATCGTGAGCAGGGCAAATGAAACAGGGGGAGGTCCTAGATCTGCGACCGCCAACGCGACGATGCGACGCGCGATCGCCTGGGATGTATGTGCAGTCAGCCGCGTGATCGCGGCCAATCCGCTTCCCCGGTCGATCAATGTATGGACAGCCATGTGCATCCGATCCTTGTAGCCGCGCAATTCCTCCAGCGTGTTGAGAGATTCCACGCGTCGAAGGAAACCCAGCGCGGAAGAGTACAGCGCCGACTGAAGATCCCGAGCGTGAACGATGCCGACCGGTTCGCCGTCGGTGCGAAGGATGACGACATGAGAGATCTCTTTTTCGAGGAAGAGCACCAGGAGATCGAGAAGCACTGCGGACTCGGGGAGGGAAACCGCCGGGGCCGACATGATCCGGTGCACGGCGGTCTCCAATGGTCGCCGTTCAGCGAGAATCCTGTTCCGGATGTCCTGATCTGTCACCACGCCGAGCACCGGGGCATCCGGACCGGTGACGATGACCGCGTCCTTGTTTCGTCCAGACATGATCGTGGCGGCCGCTGCTGCCGTCGTCTGCATGTCGCAGGAGGGGTAGGTGGTGAGAAGAGTGCTCACGGGTCGGTCGAGGAGCAGCACAGACGCATGAAGATCCGTCAGAAGTTCTTCGCGGTTCAATTCTTCCTGACGAAGCGCCTTCGCATCCTCTAACAGAAAGAGGAAGGCCTCGGGTGTTCCCAGATGGTCGAGAACACGCAATCCGGAGACGGCAAGCAATCCCCTCGAACCATCCGCGCGTCTGATATCCACAATGCGTCGCCGGACCGATCCCTCTTCCACCAAGGATTCCATCAATCGTCTCTCCTGAGACGAATACTCCAGCCAATCGCCGAGCGCCGAGGTCAGCACCTGATCTCGCCCCGATGCTCCCAGCAGATCAACAGCCGGTCCATTGATCGTCACGATCCGCGCCTCGCGTGAAGGAGCGGTCCGGATCAAGCCGAGCCTGAATCCGGTCGCGGCCAGACTGCCGAGTCCCTTCTCCTCCTCCGATGCCTCGTCGTCGGCGTGATGTCTGCTCAGGTCTTTCACGCTCAGCACGATGCCTTCTTTGCCGAGGATGGTGATGTAGGAGATGATGACGAGCACCGGAAACGCAGAGCCGTCGCGTCCGCGCAAACTCGTTTGGATCTGTTCCGACCCGGGACCCTTTCCTGCAACGGGGACAAAGCGTTCAAAGTCGAAGAGTTCGGCTTTCGGCGGTGAGACGAAGAGCTCCTGCCATGGAACGGACGGCGGTCCTCCCTCGGGATATCCGAGCATGAGGTACATGCTCTTGTTGCAGATCACCTCCTGGCCGGCGATGACCATGATCAATCCTTCGGTGGAGGATTCGACGAGCGCGCGGTACTGTTCCCTCGATTCGTGAAGTTGTCGTTCGACGCGAAGCCGTTCGCGTTCCGTTCGGAAATTCTGGAAGGCAAGGAACGACAGCAGCGAAGCGATGACAATCGTGATGCCAATGGAGATGTTGATGGTATTCTGTTCGAGTGCGGCGATTTCGGCCCGAACATCCTCCACATAGATGCCGGTCCCGACGATCCATCCCCACGG
>JALONE010000377.1 GCA_025455125.1 Bacteroidota bacterium | reverse complement strand
GACCGACCAGGATGTCCGGTGGTGTCCGGGTTGCGGAGATTATTCCATCCTCGCCCAAGCCCAGCGCATCATGCCGGATCTCGGCATTCCGAAGCATCAGATCGTGTTCGTGTCCGGGATCGGTTGTTCGAGCCGCTTCCCGTACTATATGGAGACGTACGGATTCCACAGCATTCATGGCCGGGCAACGGCGATCGCATCGGGCGTGAAGCTTGCGCGACCCGACCTTTCCGTGTGGGTCGTCACAGGGGACGGCGATGGAATGAGCATCGGGGGGAATCACCTCATTCACTTGCTCCGTCGAAATATCGACGTCAACGTCCTGCTGTTCAACAATCAGATCTACGGCCTCACCAAGGGACAATACTCCCCCACATCGGAACTCGGGAAGATCACGAAATCCACTCCGCACGGCTCGATCGATTATCCTTTCAATCCGGCCGCGTTGGCCCTGGGCGCAAGCGCGACGTTTGTTGCGCGTACGCTGGACCGTGATCCCAAGCATCTGCAGTCCGTGCTCAAGCGCGCAGCGGAGCACAAGGGAACGTCGTTCGTCGAGGTGTATCAGAACTGCAACGTCTTCAACGACGGCGCATTCTTCCAGTTCACCGAGAAGGACACAAAGGACGATACCGTGGTCTTCATCGAACATGGCAAGCCGCTCATCTTCGGGAAGCAACGGGACAAGGGGATCAGGCTGAATGGATTCACGCCGGAAGTTGTTTCGCTCGCCGACGGGAAATATTCCGCGAACGACCTGCTCGTCCACAATGAACAGGATACGACGCTCTCCGTTATCTTGGCGGACATGACCTACAAGTCCCACTTGCCGCGACCCGTCGGCATCTTCCTTTCGATCGAACGACCAAGCTACGAAGCTGAAATGGCACGCCAGATCGAGGTCGCGATCCAGAAACGGGGCGAAGGTGATTTCGCCAAGTTGCTCCATTCCGGGGACACATGGGAGATCAGCTGACGGCATCTCTCCTCCACGCATCACCGACATGCAGATCTTACAACCGGCCGGCACGTCGGACATCCGTACGATCAGTTCCGGTCTCCGCATGAACGCGTCGTTCCAAGAGGTCCGCTCCCTGCTCGAATCCGCGTCGTCCGTGGTCCTGACGACGCATATCAACCCGGACGCCGACGGTCTCGGAAGCGAATGTGCGCTCGCGATCTTCCTCCAACAACGGGGTAAGCGGGTACGCATCGTCAATCACAGCAACACTCCGGGCAATTGCGCCTTCCTCGACACGCTCTTCCCCATCGAGGTCTATGCCGCAGCCGAGCATGACCGCGTCCTTGCCGCCGCTGACGTTATCGCGATCCTCGACACCAACCACCCGGACAGAGTTGCGAGCATGAAGCAGGCTCTCCTCGCCAGTCCCGCGAAGCGCGTCTGCATCGACCACCATCCTGATCCCGCGGACTTTGTCGATGCACTCTTCGTCGAAACCGCGTACGCCGCCACGGGCATGATGGTGTTTGAACTGATCGACCGGTGGGACTCGACCCTGCTTGATGAGCGTGTCGCGACTGCGCTCTACGCTGCCATCATGACGGATACCGGCTCCTTCCGCTTCCCGAAGACCGATGCCTCCGTCCACCGCATGATCGCCCGATTGATCGAAGCGGGGGCCGACCCGGTCGCGATCTACGAGAATATCTACGAACGCGGCAGCGCTGGACGGTTGCGGTTGCTGGGGATGCTGCTCCACGGTCTGACGCTGTCGCATGACGGCCGCGTCGCCTCCGTGACGATCACGCGCGAGATGTTCCAAAAGACGGGGACGACTGAACCGGAGACCGATGCATTCGTACCGTACACGCTGAGCATCGATGGCGTCCAGATCGGCATCATGTTCACCGAGATGGAGGATCTCGTCAAGGTGAACTTCCGTTCTAAAGGAAGCGTCCCCGCCAATGCCCTGGCACGCGAATTCGGCGGGAATGGACATCTCAACGCTGCCGGCGCCCGCGTCACGGGCGTTTCACTCCAAGATCTCATCCCGCGCGTCCTCATGCGCGCCAAGCACTACGTCCAATGAACTCAGCCTCCCTGCATATCACATGGTCCGTCGGTCAGGCACAGCGGCTGGCGGGAGACACTGCCGCACTCTTCCTCCATCAGGATGCGACAGAATTCAACCGATCGATGCGAAGTCTGCAGAAGTCATTCCGTTTCGACGCAAAATCGCTCGTCGAGCACGGCGACTTCTCCGGCAAGTCTGGCGAGATCAGCGTGGTCTACCCGTCGGGATCCCGCGGATTGAAGCGCATCCTGCTGGTCGGCCTGGGCGAACGCAAGAAGCGCTCCATGGAAACGCTGCGGAAAGCCGCAGGGGCGGCAGCAAAGAGGGCTCGCTCACTCCGGTCGCGCTCGCTGGTCCTCTGGCTTCCAGACACGAAGACCTCCCCCGCTGAGACCGCTCTTGCCCTTTCCGAAGGGGCATGGCTTGGGTTGTACCGGTTCGACAAATATATCACGAAGAAGAACGGGA
>JALONE010000376.1 GCA_025455125.1 Bacteroidota bacterium | reverse complement strand
TGTTTGCCGAAGAACTTGTTCGCGTCGAGGAACGCGCGCTGATTCTCGAACAGCGAGATCTGCCCGATGGAAAAACCGTACCGTTGAAAGACGGAAAACGCGACCGTGAGGTCGGAGTCCTCTGCGATGAAGACCGGCGTGTCGATGGTCGGGAAGATGGAAACGCCGCGCTCATACCGGCCGGCTTTGACCGTCCCGACCAGCGAGCAGGTGATGAGATAGCGCATCTGAGCCTGGCCGTTGATCGCAACGTCCTCTTTCGTCGCCTCGGTGACCATGCCGATCATCACGAGGTTCCCGACCGGGATGAGAACATAGGTGCCGATCTGCCCGATGTAGTAGGTCTTCCCGTTGACCTCCTTCTTCAGGCTGGTGATGCGCGGATCGACCAGCACCTTCAGCTGGCCGTTCGACACATGTGTCACGACGCCGATGTATTTTTGCTCGATCATGATTCTCCCTTACGTGAAGGACAAAGATTCTTCGCCGCCCGTCAGCGGGATCGTTTGACCACCACGACCGTGCGGTCATCGGAGTATTCCGCTCCCTCCGCGAACCGTGTCACATCGTCTATGATCAACGTGCAGATCTCCTGAGCGCTCTTCTCCGCCGCCTGGACCAGAAGATTCGACAGCCGCTCCTCCCCGTAGATCGATCCGTCTTCGGAGCGCGCCTCCGTGATGCCGTCCGTGAAGAGCAATGCGACGTCGCCCAAACGCAGGACGGCGCTCTCGATGCGATAGGTCCCCCGCGGAAACGGTCCGAGGATCTGTCCCGTGGGCTCCAGCAATTCGATCGTGCGCTTCGCCGCGTGATAGACCATCGGGCTGTTGTGCCCGGCATTCGAGTACAGCATCAATCCCCGTTGTCCGTCGATCAACTCCGCATAGAACATCGACACGAACTGTTCTTCCGCAAAGGACCGATGGACGACCTTGTTGATGCTGGCCATCAGCGTCTCGGTCTTGGTATTGTGCGCCAAGCCCATGCGGATGGCGCCAACGACATAAAGCGCCTGCGCTGCCGCTTTGAATCCCTTGCTCGCCGCATCGCCAATCACGACCGCGAGCCGATTTGTCGTTTCGTCCGAGGTGAGATAATCGAAAAAGTCTCCGCCCACGATCCTGTCCGGGACGGAAATTCCATAGATGTCGTACGGCCCGAACTGGACGGCTGGATCGGGGAGGATGCTTTGCTGGATCTCCCGCGCCTTGTCGATATCCGCGGCCAGCATCTGCGCCTTCTGTTCGATGCGCCGGTTGCGGAGCAACGCGCTGACGGCGAGACTGACGATGTTCAGGTCGGGGAGGAGATGCTGATCGATATCATCAGAATTAAATGCGAGAATGTACTGGAAGACAAGACCGCTCTTCGACTTCAGTTTCTCCCCAACCCCGGTCGCGGAGTATTTCAGGATCCCCTTTGTCCGGAGATACTTGTCGGTCTCATTGGCGATGATAGTGCGTTGCTCGATCAACCGAAGGAAGAGTGGATACTTGGCCAGTTGAATCCGATAACCGGGATCCAGTCGTTCGATCTGGCCGATCTGATGGATGAGCCGGTACGATTCGTGTCCGGGCTCGAACTGCCAAATGCGCCCCCCCTTGAAAGTGATGTCCTCGCTCTTGATGATCTCGTTGACGACATGCTTCAAGAGCTCCTTGTCGGTCTTGAAGTGCGTCGAGGCGAAGCTCTCGATCGTGCGGTACAACCGGCGTTGATTCATCATAGGGGAGATTCCGGACGTACCAATTTCGTCAAATGATGCTGCTTCTGCAAGTCGTTCAATCGTTCACGACGAGACATCCGGCCATCATGTCGTGGAGGGCCTGTTTCTTCTCAGTAAACGCCGCCATCAGATAGCCGATCATCAGGATCATGGACGAGACGATCTTCCCGAAATACCGCCCCGTTGCCTTCCCGAAGGAGATCCGGTTCCCGCTGAGGTCGGTCACCCGGATGCCGAGCGCCATCTTGCCGAGGGTCGCGCCGCGGGAGGATGATTCCATGAGCGCAAAATAGAGCCAGCTCATGATCACGCTCAAGAGAATGGCAAAGAAATACGCGCCAACGGCCATGAGGATGAGCCCCACACCGGTCGAGGGCTCTTCTTCCATCGCGGTGGTCGCGACCCCGATGCCCAACACTGCCAGCGCGGGAAGGAAGACAACGAACTGCGCAATGCCGATGATGATCCCGTCGATGATCGACGCCACGAACCGGCGCCAGAATCCCGCGTATGACACTCCGCCTGTCGCATTCATACCGTATCCTCCGATTGTGAGTTCTTGATGCGTTCCAGCTCCGCAACACCTTCGTCACCCAACATAAATTCGAATTCTTCCCGGCAAACTTCGAACGGCGTCAACGCGCCGGACTGCATCGCACTGCAGCACGATGGCCGATTCGTGAAATCCGGATCTTCGAGCGTCAACACGCCGGCATCCATCGTGATCGGATAGGCAACACAATAGAACGGTTTCAGGGCAAACTTGTGCATCCCTTCGGCCATCGCCGCT
>JALONE010000375.1 GCA_025455125.1 Bacteroidota bacterium | reverse complement strand
CTGGTACGTTTCCGGGAGGTTCTCGCAGTTCGTCCCGTCTCGTTCGAAGAGATACGGTACGGCGTCGAGCCGCATGCCATCCACTCCCATGCCAAACCAGAAGTCGAGCACGCTGATCAACGCATTCACCACGGCGGGATTGTTAAAATTCAGGTCAGGCTGATGCGCATAGAACCGATGCCAATAGTACGAGCGGGCGATGGGATCGTACGCCCAATTGGACTTCTCGAAGTCGGTGAAGATGATGCGCGCGTCTGGATACTTCAGCGGATCGTCGCTCCAGACGTAGAAGTCCCTCCACGGCGTCCCCGGCTTGGCTTTGCGTGACCGCTTGAACCACTCATGCTGGTCCGATGTGTGATTGAGCACGAGCTCTGTGATCACCCGCATCCCGCGGTTGTGGGCCTCAACGAGGAACTTGCGGAAGTCGCCTAGGGTGCCATAGCGAGGATGATCGCGTCCTTGTACCACTGCGGATCGCCGGGGGAGGAATGGGGCATGCTCAAAGAAATCAAATTCAGGGGCGGGAATCAAGACCTCAAAAAAAAGATTGATTCTTGTCTGCGGAATTCCGAGTGTATAGGAAGGACATTGAGGAAAGGAATCGAATACTGCTATGTGTGGAATCGTTGGCGTCTTCGATATCAAAGGGAGCGTTGAAGGGCTTCGGCCTCAAGTGCTCGAAATGGCAAAACGCGTTCGCCACCGCGGTCCGGATTGGTCGGGTATTTATGTCTCCGGGAAGGCCATCCTCGCGCATGAACGGCTGTCGATCGTGGACCCGCAGTCTGGACGGCAGCCGCTGTTCAGCCCGGACCGCAAGCAGATACTCGCGGTCAATGGAGAGATCTACAATCATCAGGAGATTCGCGCACGGTTCACGTCGTACGAATTCAAGACGCATTCCGATTGCGAGGTCATCCTGCCGCTGTATCGGGAGAAAGGCGCGAGATTCCTGGAGGACCTCAGCGGTATCTTCGCATTCGCCCTCTTCGACGAAGAGAAGGGAACCTATCTCGTCGCCCGTGATCACATTGGCATCGTCCCGCTCTACATGGGATGGGACCAGTACGGCAATTTCTATGTCGCGTCAGAGCTGAAGGCGCTCGAGGGGGTCTGCAAGAAGATCGAGGAATTCCCCCCCGGACACTATCTTTCGAGCGGGGATGAGAAGCCGCGCCGGTGGTACGCGAGGAATTGGACGGACTATGATGCAGTGAAAGGAGGCCCAACAGATTCGGACGCGCTGCGAGAGGCACTGGAGCAAGCGGTGCATCGTCAGCTCATGTCGGACGTTCCGTACGGTGTATTGCTCTCCGGCGGATTGGACTCGTCGATCATATCCGCCGTGGCCAAGCGATTTGCGGCGAAGCGCATTGAGACGAATGACACACAAGAAGCCTGGTGGCCGCAACTCCACTCGTTCGCGATCGGGTTGGAAGGATCTCCCGACCTCGCCGCGGCGGCGAAGGTTGCGGCGCATATCAACACCGTGCATCATGAGATCCACTTCACGATTCAGGAAGGACTGGATGCGATCCGCGACGTTATCTATCATCTGGAGACCTACGACGTCACGACGGTCCGCGCGTCCACGCCGATGTATCTCATGGCCCGCGTCATCAAATCGATGGGGGTCAAGATGGTTCTCTCCGGCGAAGGGGCAGATGAGATCTTCGGCGGATATCTGTACTTCCACAAGGCTCCGGACGCGCAGGCCTTCCATGAAGAGACCGTGCGGAAGCTGAGCAAGCTTCATCTGTATGACTGTCTGCGCGCGAACAAATCTCTTGCGGCGTGGGGAGTCGAAGGGCGCGTACCATTCCTCGACAAGGAATTTCTTGATACCGCCATGCGCCTCGATCCCGCAGCGAAGATGGCCGGCAACGGGCGCATCGAAAAGTGGATCCTCCGCAAGGCGTTCGAGGACTATTTGCCGAAAGAAATTGCCTGGCGGCAGAAGGAGCAGTTCTCCGATGGTGTCGGGTACAACTGGATCGACACGCTCAAGGCGGTCGCGGAGGCGAAGGTCACGGACGATCAGCTGGCGAATGCACAGTATCGATTCCACATCAATCCGCCGAGGACGAAGGAAGAATATCACTATCGGTCCATCTTCGAAGAGCATTTTCCATCGGATTCCGCCGCGGCGTGTGTTCCGTCTGTGCCTTCCGTCGCATGCAGCACGGCGGAAGCGCTCGCGTGGGATGCGTCGTTTCAGAAAACGAACGATCCCTCCGGCCGGGCCGTGAAGAGCGTGCATCAGGCGGGGTACAAGTAGAACAACGGAGTCAGAATGCCGAAGCAATCATCCGAGCGGCCGCTGGTCGTGCGGTGTCCCAATTGCGGACAAGTGCGCGAGCCGGACTACAATGAAACAACGCGGCGCTATGTGTGTGCGATCTGTGCCGCCCCCGTCGATGCGCAGGTGCTGATCGAAAAGAAAAAGCGAGGATTGAAATGAACAAGATCGGATCTCTCATCGTGCTTGTGCTCGCTGGCATGGCACTCGCATTCGCACAGCAGAAGTTCGAGACGGATGTCATACAGACGAAGAAGGGAGATCTTCGTCTCACCTTCATCGGACATGGAACTTTGATGATGGAGTTCGGTGGAATGGTGATTCACGTCGATCCGTGGGGACAATTGGCGGATTACGCAACGCTCCCGAAGGCTGATCTCATTCTGATCACGCATCATCATGGGGATCATTTGGATAGCGGGGCTGTCGGCCGAATGCGAAAAGCGGAAACGGTGATCCTTGGAACGGAACTCGTCGCCAAGAGCCTCGCGGGAATCGACGTGGTGCGGAACGGAGAACGGCGTGATATCGGGCAACTGGTGATCGAAGCAGTCCCGGCGTACAACCTCGTGAACAAACGGCCGAACGGACAACCGTTCCATCCAAAGGGAGAAGGGAACGGATATGTTGTGACGGTGGGAGGCGTGCGAGTCTACATTGCGGGCGACACGGAGA
>JALONE010000374.1 GCA_025455125.1 Bacteroidota bacterium | reverse complement strand
CTTCGTCCGATTCCACTGGGTGCGCTGGAGGGCCTTTATGATGAGCTGCTTCTCGACAGACGTAACGATGCGGTGAAAATCCATATCGTCCTGATTCGCTTCAGGGAGGGGAGGGGGATCGATCGCCGCCTGAAGCGTCACGGGGAGATGGTCGAGCGTGATCAGGTTTCCTCCGGACAACAGGACGGCTCGTTGGATGGTGTTCTCGAGTTCGCGCACATTCCCCGGCCATCGGTAGGTCCGGAGCTTTGTCATCGCATCGGCCGCGACGATCGCCTTTGTCCCCTGACCATACTTCTCCAGGAAGTGATCGACAAGCAGGGGAATATCCTGCGCGCGGTCGCGGAGGGTCGGCAACTTCAGGTGAATGACATCGAGCCGGTAGAAGAGATCTTCCCGGAATCGCCCCGCTTTCACCTCCTGTTCAATATCCTTGTTCGTCGCCGCGATAATGCGAACGTCCGTGGTCAGGGTTTCCTTTCCCCCCACGCGTTCAAAGGTGCGCTGTTGGAGAACGCGCAAGAGTTTCATCTGGAGGGAGATCGGCATGTTATTGATCTCGTCAAGGAAAATGGTCCCTCCGTGGGCGAGTTCAAACCGGCCATGACGTTGGGAAATCGCGCCGGTGAACGACCCCTTCTCATGGCCGAAGAGTTCGCTTTCGAGAAGATGCTCAGGGAGAGCAGCGCAATTGACCTTGATGAACGGCCCGTCGGGACGGAGAGAATGCCGTTGGAGGGCGTCGGCGACCAATTCCTTTCCTGTTCCGCTCTCCCCCTCGATCAGCACCGTGGCGTCCGTAGGGGCAACGCGTCCGATCAACTTGAAGATCTCCTGCATCTTGGCGTTCGTTCCGACGATCGATTCCGCTGTTGTGGGCGCGGATTGGCGGGCGACTTGCGAGCGCAGATGCCGCACCTCGGAAAGCAAGTCGCGAAAACTGAGGCCTCGCCGGATGATGATGAGAAATTCATCCAGCTCGAACGGCTTCTCGAGGTAGTCGTGCGCACCCCCCTTCATCGCCTCGATTGCGCGCTCGCTTGTCCCGTACGCAGTGAATATGATGACGGGGATGTCTGGCTCCAGACGTTTCATCTCGCGCAGAACGGAGATCCCGTCCATTCCCGGAAGATTGATGTCGAGCAGGACGAGTTGAGGATTGAGCGCTCGGAAGCGCTGGAGAGCATCTTCTCCGGATGATGATTCCACCACCTGCAGATGCTCGCGCGTCAGGACGTCCTTGACGTTTCTTCTCATGGACTCCTGATCGTCCACGACGAGGACGACTTGTCCCGATCTCATGATTGCCTCGTGTCGTGCGTATGAAGGGGAAGTCGGATGCAGCACTCGGTGCCGGCTTGGGCACGGGGGCGGAAGTCGATCGTCCCGCCGTGTGAACGAACGATCTCCTGAGAGATGTACAACCCGAGCCCGGCGCCATGCTCCTTCGTCGTGAAGAATGGATCGAAGACCTTGTTCCTCACTTCGGGGGGGATACCGTGCCCCGTGTCGCGAATGAACACCAGGACTGAGTTCGTGGTGGATTCGATCATGGTTTGAATCTCCATCATGCCGCCGGCCGCCATGGCATCCATCGCGTTGGCGTATACGTTCAGCAGCACCTGTTCGATCGCCTGCGAATCGATCCAAAGATGAGGGATGCGTTTATCCATGGCAACCGTGAGCGCGATCTGTCGGTCGTCTGCCTCGGCGCGGATGAATGAAGCCGACTGGTCGACGAGTTTGTTCAGGTCCACGTTCTTGCGGTTCGATCCGACGGGTTTGGAGAAGACGAGTAATCGTTTCAGCAGCCCGGACAAACGGTTGATCTCCTTCAGAACGATCTGGATCGTGTCCTCGGAGAGGATGGCGCCAGCTTCCGCCGACGGACCGAGATTCCGCAGATCTTGCTGCCACAGCTGGATACGGGTTTTGATGATGGCGAGAGGAGTCTTGACCTCGTGAGCCACGCCGGCGACGAGCTTGCCCAACATCGCCATCTTGTCCTGTTGGTGCAGATCGCGTTCAAGTTGTTCTCGCTCGAGCTGTTCGCGCGCGCGCGAATCGACCATCGCGTTGATCGAACTGGTGATCGCACCGAAGACCCCGCGCTGCACGGGAAGCCGGTAGGCGGAATCTGTCTGCAGCCGCTCGAGCCCATGGCGGATCGCGGCGATGCGCGCGCGCATGCGGAGCGACATGAGAAAGACGATGAAGAGCGTGACGAGCGAAAGCACAATGCCGTAGTTCAGCCATCGTGCGAGAACACTCGACGGGAGTTCGCGTTCGACATGGATGCGGGCCCACACGGCGCCGACGGTGACCCCGTCCTCCACCAGCGGTTCGGTGGCCAGCGGGAATGTCGCGAAATCGAACTCATGGTACTCGACGAGCGCACGGGATTGACGAACCGTGGCCATCAGCTGTTCACGAATGATGGGATACGATCGGGGGGCAGGACCGTACGCCGGCGCGGGGGGCGTCGATGTGGGCCAGGAGTAGCCGAGCAGTTCGTCCACGTGAGCAAAGTAGAATCCG
>JALONE010000373.1 GCA_025455125.1 Bacteroidota bacterium | reverse complement strand
AAGCTTCTCATAGCCGCGGTGGAGATACCCCAACTCGGGAATCGCCGCGAGGACCGTCTCACCGTCGAGCTTGATCAGGAGCCGCAACACGCCGTGCGTCGCTGGATGCTGCGGGCCCATGTTCAGCACCATCTCGCTCCCGAGCGGGTCTTCGAATGAGACCGTGGTGTGCGCATTCTCGAGGGCTTCGAGGATCTTGGTCTTCTTGATCTGTTCCAGGGGTCGCTGTTCCATTCGATCGGTCGTTTCTACTCCGCGCGCCTACTTCTTCGGCAATTCCAAGGAGCCCGGAATGCCCATCAATGGGAAATCCTTCCGGAGCGGGTGGTGTTCGAATTCCTCGGGCATGTACATGCGCCGAAGGTCCGGATGTCCCTTGAATTCGATGCCGAACATGTCATACGTTTCCCGCTCGTGCCAGTTCGCCGTCCCCCAGACGCCGGTAACCGAAGCGATCGTCGGGGATTCCTCCTCGACGAACGTCTTGAGCCGGATCCGGTGGCGTCGCTTCAAGGAGTAGAGATTGTAGATGACGCCGAAACGTTTGATCGGCGTATACATGTCGATTCCACAACAGTCGGCCAGCAGGTCGAAGACCGTTCTGGGATCATCCCGGAGGAACCGACAGACCTCGACGATCCGTCCGGGTTTCACTTCCACGGTGAGTTCATCACGAAACTCGGCCTCAGCAACGATCGCGTCGGCATGCATCGCCCGAAGCAGGTCGAGCACTTGTTGATTTTCGGGGGTCATATCACGGAAGTTGCAGCGTCACCTGCTGCTGGTGTTTCTTGCCGCCAAAATCGCCAACCATCGCAGGCGCCGTGCCGCGGCATTCTCCACGCTGGACCTTTCCCTGAAGGAGAATGAGCGCGTTCAGAAGATTGTCCGGGCGCGGCGGACAACCCGCCACGTAGACATCCACAGGAAGGAATTGGTCGATGCCTTGAACGACCGAATAGGTGCGGTACATCCCGCCGGATGATGTGCATGCGCCCATCGCGATGACCCACTTCGGGTCTGGCATCTGGTCGTAGATCTTGCGGACGACCTTGGCCATCTTGTAGGTCGTCGTCCCGGCAACGATCATCACGTCGCACTGCCGTGGAGAAAACCGCATGACCTCCGAGCCAAAGCGGGCGATGTCGAACCGGGGCCCCGCCGCCGCCATCATTTCAATGGCACAGCAGGAGATCCCCATCGGCATTGGATACAGCGAGTTCTTCCGGCACCAATTGATGATCGACTCAAGCTTTGTTGCGATGTAGCCATCGCCCATGGCGCTCTCTAGTCCCATTCCAACGCTCCCTTCCTCCACACGTAGTAGAACCCGACAAGCAGGACGAAGATAAAGACGAACATGACGACAAAGCCCTGGATCCCAAGCTGCCGGAAACTCACAGCCCAGGGAAACAGAAATACAATTTCGATATCGAACAGGATGAACAAAACGGCCACAAGGTAATACTTGACGGAGAAGCGCTCACGGGCGGTCCGAACCGGCTCCATGCCGCTTTCATAGGTGGAGTACTTCTCCGCATTGGGGCGACGGGGACCGAGGACCTGGTTGATCTTCCCCATCACGACAGCGAACGTGAGCCCGCCGGCGATCATCATGAACAATGGGATGTAGTTTTCGACCATAGCAAAGAAATTTTATCAAATAATGCCCTGAAAAGCAACCTGAGGCCTCTTCACCGCCAGGTCACTGCATCTTGAGCGTCACTCCGTCCAGCGGCCATCGTGAACGAACGCGAAGCGTGTCCGATGCGGGTCCGATCCGCTCCGATGGCCGGAACGGAAACGGCAGCCCGCCGTCGTACCGACCGTCTCCGTTCGCATCTTCATGCGGTCGAAGCACATATCGTCCCCCCTCAAGGAGGTCGAACGAGAATCGTCCGGCGGCATTCGCGCGTACGACGCGCGCTTCGGCAGACTTCTGCTCCACGCGCTTGATCGCGACAAACAATCGTGCTTGCGGAGTCGCCGGACTCCATCCCTCAACGGTTCCTTCGATACTCCCGAAGTTTTCCGGATCGACCGTCTTGAAGGAGAGCACACGCGCAGAATCGGCGAGTGAATCACCCGACCAATCTCGGAGAGAGTCCAGCTGCACGGTCAACCGAAACCAGGTGTCGCCGCTCAACGGTCCGAGCGGCACCACGTTGAGCGTTCTCCCGTCGGTCCACTCAGTTCGAATCGTCAGTGGTATCGTATCCGTGTGGCTGAGCGTCACAAATCCCGCCGGCACCGGACGGGCGATGACGTCTGCAAATGCGATGCGAATGTCGGGAAGAAGCGGGACGTTCACACTGCTATCTTTGATTGAAATACTTTGGAGTCTGTTCACAAGCGTATCGGGAGCACCCGACCCTGTGAATCGCAGTGCGTTCGTCGGTGGAATGCTGCGGTTTCCGATTGAATCCCGTACACCCGTCGCGATCAGCCGATACGTGAGAGTGGAATCCTGAGACCCCGTCAGGAGGACGAAGGAATTCAGCGAGGGGCTTGTTGCATACACGCTCTTCACCATCAACGGTGCG
>JALONE010000022.1 GCA_025455125.1 Bacteroidota bacterium | reverse complement strand
GGGTTGAGGGCGAGCACGACGGCGAATCCGGAACTCTTGAATCGATGGACGAGGTCCGCGCGGATCTTCTCGTCCGTTGCGACGAAGAGCATCGTTCCCCGGAACTGATCGGAGACGAGGTCCATCAGGAATTGGGACTCGTATTCCAGATACTCGTTCAGCGAGATCTGATACACCTTGCGCAGCCACTCCAGCGTTGAGGACGAACTCTTCAGGTTCTTCCGTTTGGCGATGACCTCTTTGACTGCGCGGCCATACATCATCAGCTTCACTTCGCGCGTGATCGACGCCTCGACATCTGTTGGGATGCTCAGCGATTGCGCCAACCGGACGATCTCATCGACGTCCTTCGCCTTCGGGGCCCCGAACTGCCACGCCTTTTCCAACGCCGATCGGTATTGCCGGACCGTCGACTCCAGTTGCTGCTTGAGCACCTCTTCACGCGCCTTCCGTTCATGCTGCAAGGCGGACGTCAATTCCTGAAGTTGCCGGCGCATCTCGGCGATTTGATCGTTCAATCCCGAGTCGGCAACAGGAGCCGGCCGCGGCGGCGTTTCTTCCGGCGGCATGTACGTGATGGACTGCGTACGCCGAACGACATCACTCTCACGCGACATGGATTGACGCGGAATGATTGGCTCTGGGATTGCGGGTTCGGGTGTGAAGTCTTCCATGCGCGGCGGCGGCGGAAGAGTGATCGATGGTGCCGGCCGTGGCGTAGATTTCTGGAGTGGCGGTTGTTGCGGTTCCGTCAGCGTCACTGAATGAAGCGGCTCGGGGGGCGGTACCGGTTTTTGGGGCGTCGGTTTTGGCGGAGGTGTGTTGGGAATATCCTCACGCACGGGTTCCGGTTTCTGCGCTGGAACTGCAATTGGAGGCGGAGCCGGAGGAGGCGGCATGACCGGTGGAGCGGTCGGGGCCGCTAGCGGCTTCGGCGGTGCAGGTGGAGGAGGCGGTGGTGGAGGTGCTGGCTTCTGCTTCTGCTGCACCTCAAAATGCCGAATGCGTTCTTCGAATGCAGGAATGTACGGATTCCCCGGATCAGCGGCGCGCGCTTTTTCGATCTGATCCCGCGCCTTCTCGAACTGGCCGGCTTTGACGTACTTGTCGGCTGCCAACAAGTACTCCTTTGCCATCGCCTTATCTCGCAGGGTGTCCGCCACGTCTACCGTTGATATCCGAATTTTGTGAATAATGTCGAGGAAAGCCGCGGCCGATTGGGGCGCGAACAGATGGGGAATAAGCGCGATGAATCACTTCCGGCAACGACCGAAACCGACTGAACCGCAACAATTTATGACAACAGGGTGACTAAAGCAAGAAGCCAGAACCGGCGTGTGACGGCGAACCACAGGACCGAAAACGGGATGACAAAAGACTCAATCGAGAGGAGGCGGGTGGCAAGAGCTGAGGGCGGCTCAGCCGCAGAAACTACTGGAAATCACCCGTGTAGGTGTAGTTCGTCAGTTTTCCCCGGTCGTTCAGGACCACCGTGATCGTGTTGGCGGGATGATTTGCGGAGATTCCGACAAACGTGACGTCGGTCTTCGTGGCAACGCTGACGGAGTACGAGCCGTTCGCAGTCGAAAGAAGCTTCGTGGGAATCGTGAAGCCGACAAATGAGCGACTGCCGCCTCCCATCGTCACCGGTCGAAGATAATAGCGCTTCGCGTAGATCGAAATATTGAGGATATCATGCCGCATCGCTTCCTTGTTCTGCTCAACCTCCTCGGCGCCGAAGAGTCCCAGCGCAGCGGAAATTGCGATGCCGACAATCAAGATCCCCAATATCACGAGCAGAAGCTGTTGCTGACCCATGATATTCTCCCATCAAGTACACTCCAATGGGAATCGCTTCGACTTCTCGGTGCAACAGTCTTCCGATCATCTCCACGTGCCAGAGAGAAGCGCATCGCAGATTCCCTCCCCGTTGGAATCTATTCCTTTCTTCCTGCATTCGCAAGCGGTTGCTATGACGTGGCTCACATTCAGCTGGAAGCATCGGCGGTATTCACCGCAGGTGCAGATTCTTGACTCTCAGAAGGAGAAGAGGTAGATTTGATTGCTTGGGGAAGAGTGTGGAAATTTCTGTACATCATTGCAGGGCGACATGAATGGCCTCCTCCGGGGGAAATGAGTATCGGATAGTGATCAAAGACCGGTCTGGACGACCGGTTCAACGGCATATTATCGCCGGATCGATGCGGGAGGCGCGGAAGCGTGCCAAGGCATTCCTGGTCTTCCACGACGGCAAGATCCAATCAATCCGCCAAAAACGCCGCTATGTGTACCGGGTAAAACGGGGCGGGACGGTCAGTGAGGGCTCGCAATCGGCCTATTCCCGGACCGAGGTAGTCTCGGCGCTTCAGCGCCTCGGATTCGAGGTCAAATCGGTCCATCGGAATTATGCATTCCTTCAGGGTGCGCCCGCCACGGAGATCGTCAGTTTCGTTTCACAAAGCGCGAAACTGCTTGAGCAGAAGCTCCCATTCCATGAGGTGCTCTATCTCATGGCGAACAATACCCGGGAGAAGAACCTCCGCGCCGCGCTCCGGGAGATCATCAACGATCTGAGAAACGGGACCGATTCGCGCGAGGCATTCCTCCGGCAGTCCCCGGTCATCGGATATCACACCGCACTGATGCTCGGCATTGCGACCAAGAGCGGTGATATGCGATCCATCTTTGAAAGCGTTGCGCGCTTGGTCGAACGACAGGCCGACTTCAAGAAGGGATTGATGAGTTCTCTCATGCTCCCGGGCATAACGGCATTGACGTTGGTGATCGCGATCGGGTTCTATGTCCTGTATCTTCTCCCGAAGATGATGGATCTCCTCGGGCCGATGATCGAGGAGGTCCCCCCGTTGACCGCGTGGACTCTCGAGATGAGCGCGGTGCTGTCTGACAACCTGTATCTGATTTCGGGATTGCTGTTGGGGGCATGCGTCGCGTTCTACTTCTGGGTCAGCTCCCCGGAAGGCCGCGCACAATATCATCGATTCATCATCCATGTACCGTACTTCGGCCGCATTCTGCGGAATACAAGTGTGGAGATCTTCTGCCGGGTGTTAGGGATCATGTATACGTCGTCCGGCGAGAACATCGACGTGATCCAGATTGCGGCAGATGCCAGCGGAAACCGGTATTTTTCGAAGCAAGTGCGAACCATCGCGGTACCGATGATGCTCAAGTACGGCAGCGAGTTGGGACGGGCGCTGGAGGCCACGAAGTTCTTCCCGGAGATGGTGGTGTCGCGGTTCAAGACAGGCGCCGAGACAGGAAGCGTGAAGGCAACAGCCGTGCAACTCGCCGACTACTATCAGATGGAAAACGGCTACGCCATGAAGAACCTGACCAATGTGATCGAGATGATCGTCACCATCCTGATCACGCTGTCGCTGGTCTTTCTGACGTATCTCTCGTCCGAGACGGCTTCGATCCGAATTCAGGGGTTGTAACGACCATTCAGGTTCATCGGGGGAACGATACAGCAGAATGCGATGATCGGCGGAAAAGAATTCACCACAAGCGCGAAGAAACGCGATCTGTCGGATGTCCTGCTGGAGAAAGGCATCATTTCTCCGGAGGTCCTCCTTGAGGCGGTCCAGGTCCTCAGCAATGATGAGAATCAGAAGAACCGCCGCAACCTGCCGTGGGTCCTCGTCAATGTGTTCAAGGTTGACCGGGACCTTCTGTATCGCGAGGTCGCGAACTTCTACGCATTCAAGATCATCGATGTCTCCGGCGGCAAGCTCACGGATGACGTGCTCGCGTTCATCCGCAAGGAATTCAACACCCTTCCTGACTCCCTGAAAGACCTTGCGATCGAGCATCACACCCTGCCGTTCATGATGGATCCGCAGCGTCCGGACCGGCTCCAGGTCGTGACCTCGGATCCGACCTCCCGATTCGCGGTGACGGTCGCACGCGGATTCCAATACGGCAAGTTCGAGATCTGCTACGTCCCGCTCTCGCAGTGGGAAGACTTGTGGCGTCGGGTTGCGCTGGACCGCGCGATGTACGACGACCGAAAGAAAGACGATGCGGAGATCCGCTACGAACAGGAATCGAGCGAGGAGGCGTCTGAATACGAACAGGCCCTCGAAGACGAAATCAGTCGCAGCGGACTTGTTAACCTCGTCGAGAAGATCCTTGCGGACGGCGTCCGCGTGGGAGCAAGTGATATCCACATCTTTCCGAAAGGGGAGAAGGTCACGGAGTTCCACTTCAGGGTGGACGGCCGATTGACGCTCTGGTACACCCATCGCGACACGCGCGCGGAGGCAGTGTCGGCCGTCGTGAAGGATCGGGCGAAGAATTTGGACCGGTTCGAGCGCAACATGGCGCAGGACGGGTTCGCTCAGATGACGATCGACAACAAGACGATCCGGTTCCGCGTATCCGTCATTCCCATGGTGGGAAAGGAGCTAAGGAGCCGATACGAGTCGATCGTCATTCGTATTCTCCATGAACCCAATCTAAGTATTCGGGTGGAAGACCTCGGATTCGGTCCATACGAAGAATCGGTCATCCGCAAGGCGGTTGCGAAGCCGCATGGGATCATCATTGTGACGGGTCCCACCGGAAGCGGGAAGAGCACGACGCTTGTCGGCGCTCTGCGGGCGGTCATGGATCCGGCGGTGAATATCCTGACGGTCGAAGATCCCGTTGAATATTTCATCGACGGGGCGCGGCAGGTGAAGCTCAACCCGAAGCTGGATTTTGAAGGAGCGCTCCGCGCCATCCTGCGCCATGATCCGGATATCGTCATGGTTGGCGAGATGCGCGACAAGATCACGGCGGACATCGCCATCAAACTTGCGAACACGGGACACTTGACCCTATCCACGCTTCACACGAATGATGCGCCGAGCGCCATCTCGCGTCTCTACAAGATGGGGATCGAACCGTTCCTGATCGGATACGCGATCAACATCATACTCGCGCAACGCTTGTTGCGCAAGCTCTGCATCCGCTGCAAGCGACCGGTCATGAATCCGGACAAGGACGAGCTGAGACTTCTCGGGTTCACGGACCAGGATATCGCCGAGGCGAAGATCTATGAGCCTGTGGGATGTCCCGAGTGTTTGCAGGGCTACAAGGGGCGAACGGCGATCCATGAGGCCCTTTATTTCCACAAGAATATCCGGCAATTGATCCTGCAATCCGATACCTTTGTTGATGAAGAGAAGCTTCGCGAGATCGCTTCCAAGAACGGTATGCGGACCCTGCGACATTCAGGGATCGAACTCATCAAGAAGGGGATCACCTCGGTGAATGAGGTAGTCACGATCACGATGGAAGAAGACTAATGAGCCTCGGGCAATCCATGCTTACCGCGGCGGCGTTGATCATCATCACGATGGTCGTTATCAGCGCGAACCGGCTCATTCTGGAGAGCCAGCAGGATGAGTTCGCTGGAGAAGCCTACAATCTTGCCTCGGAGATCGCGAACGCGTTGTTGATGGAAGCGTCGCGCAAACAGTTCGACGCGTATTATGATCCCTACGACAAGCCGATGCTTTGGGAACTTACACCGTACAATGGGCTTGGACCGAATTCCACGGAGCAATCAGCCGTCCCGCTTCCCGACCAGTATCCGTTCAAATCCATTTCAGGGTACAGCGACTTTGACGACTACCACCGGTATCGACGCATCGTGGATACGCCCACGCTTACGGGATTCGTCGTGTACGATACGGTGTACTATGTCAGTCCGAATGACCTTGACACGAAACTCAACAACCAAAGCTACATCAAGAAGATGATCGTGACCGTAACCCATCCGCTTTATCTATCCAAACCGGTCCAGTTCAGCACGATCATGACCTACTAATGGTCGCATTCCTCGATCTTATCGGCTCGGCGGTGATTCGCGGGGGGATCGTTCTCATCCTCCTGAGGTTGACGCTTTCGATGCAGGAAGTGCTGTATGAGCGGACGGAAAAGGCGGCAATGGAGCGGAACCTATCGGCCATCACGGAGGTTCTCTCCTATGACCTGAGGCATGTCGGCCTCAATGCTTCGACCGGCCCTTTCTCCACCGCGGATACGAGCTACATCCGGTTCTATATCGATCTCGACAACAATGGCACAGCCGAGCAATTGGAATACGACCTCGATTACATTTCGGGAACATCGAATCCCAATCTGTATGCGCTTCGCAGGAATGTTCTTGGTCCGGGTCAGAATTGGTACATGGCCAAGAATGTGACGCAGTTTCGGTTGCGGTATTATGATAGTCTTGGTGTCGAAACGACGAACTTGTCCCGAATTCGCTCCATTTTCGTAGTGTTGCGCATGCGCTCGGATAAGTTCTTCAATGGACGATATCCTTCGGCGGGATGGCAGAGTCACATCTTCCCCCAGAATCTCTGAGCCTGTGACTGAAATCACAGCGTTTCTTCCGCGTTAGTATATATTACAGTCAAACAAATGGGTTCCTCAAAAATCATATTAGTGAGCGGTCTTTGTGTGATGCTGGGATTCTACGCCTACGTCATACAGAAAGCCAGCCAATCCATCGTCTCGGCGGGAACCGACCGACGGACGACGACCCAGGCGCGATTGCTGAGCAACGCGGCTCTTAACGCCGTCAACTACTACTTCTCGACCTCCGGTGGACAAACCAGTTATAACAAAAGCAACGTTTCGATGTCCGGTGGCAAAATGTCCTGGTCGACCGACACGACGTACATGACGTCGATGGGCATAGTCACCGTCACAGCAACCGGCGTGTATGGCCTCGATACGGTCAAGCAATATGCCCGGCTCAGGCTGACGTCCTCGGGTGGTACTTGGGGAAGCAAGAAGCGCTGGTTCACATGGGGGGTCGACAGGATCTATGCCGACAAGCCGAAGTTCCATGAGGAGGAACTGAGAGTCGACACCCGGTTCTAATGTTCTTCTATTCGTTCACGGCGAACGCCGCCCTGCTTCGTTTCCGGTGCAAGGCGGCGTTTGTGTTCTAGGCAACTATTGATCGGGTGGTGACTTCGGCTACGCCATCGTATGGAAGGCCGAAAGAACGTCGTCATCTTCTTCAAGCAGATCAAGGACGGCCTGGACTTCTTTGGCGTGTTCTTCGGGGAGTTCTTTTGTCGTGGTGGGGATGTACTGCAATTCTGAGCTTGTGACCTCGATACCCTTCTCTTCCAACGCCTTCTGCATCCGCCCGTAGTCCACAAACGACGTATAGAGATGCAGTTCGTTCTCGTCCCCGGTCAGGTCGTCGAGACCGTGGTCGATCATTTCGAGTTCGAATTCATCGATGTCCTTCACAGCGCTCAGCGGGACCCGAAACATCCCCTTCCGTTCGAACATGAATGTGATGGCGCCGCTGGCCGCGAGCGATCCGCCGTGCTTCGTGAAGATGTGCCGGATGCTTGCCACTGTTCGGGTCGGGTTGTCCGTTGCGCATTCCACGACAACCGCGATGCCGTGCGGCGCATATCCCTCATACACCACTTCCTGATATCCGGTCGTATCCTTCTGAGACGCCCGTTTGATGGCCGCCTCGACGCGGTCCTTCGGCATGTTGACGCTTTTCGCATTCTGGATTGCAATGCGGAGGCGTGCATTGCCTTTGGGATCGGGACCGCCCGCCTTCACGGCGATGTCGATCTCACGGCCAACCCGGTTGAACGCCTTTGCCATCCGCGCGAATCGCGCGAACATCTTATATTTCCGTTTTTCGAATATGCGGCCCATAGGAGGAGTCAGTAGTCAGTAGTCAGTAGTCAGTAAATGCAAATATACGGAAAGGTGTGGAGAGATGACAGCATTCAACGGGGTTGTGCGTTGAGCAGCGCATTCAGGAATACCTGCGTGCATCGTTCTTCGCCGAATTCAGCGAGGGCGCGGTCGCGGGCTGCGGTCGCAAGGCGGGCGCGCATCTGAGCGCTGTCGAGCAGCCGTGCGATCGCGCGCGCGAGGTGACCGGGGCTCTTGGGAAGAACGAGCAATGCTTCCTTGTCGTGCCGGGCGAGTTCGGGAATGCCGCCGGCGTCCGTCGCGACGATCGGACGTGCCATGGCCATCGCTTCGATGAGAATGAGGCCGTACGTTTCGGAATGGGATGGCATCACGAAGACGTCAAACGCAGAGAGCAAGTGGGCGACGTCATTCGTTTGGGGAAGGAACTGAACGACGTCGGAGATCCCGAGTGTCTCGACGAGCGCGCGCAGAGTGGAGGCGTATCCATGTTCGTCGCGCGTCTCCTCGCCGGCGATGACGAAGCGGGCTTTGGGGTGCGTCCGGCGTACAACGGGGACGGACCGGAGAAGATCCTCCTGCCCCTTCTGAGGATCAAGCCGTCCGATCATTCCCACGATGGGCGCGTGAGGCGGAAGGCTGAACCGTTGCCGTGCGGTCTCCGGATTGATCCGCAGGGGGTCGAAGGCCGCAAGGTCGCGACCGAGCGGAATCACTTGGATGCGATCGGCCGGCATGGTCGTGCATCGCAAGACATCGGTGCGCATTCGCTCTGTGAGCGTCAACCAGAGCGCGAGATGCGAGTACATCCAGCGGTGGAGAAGATCGCGCTTGTTGACCGCGGATTGCATTTGCTGGTAGAATGTCCAGAGGACGTTCGGCAAGGCCCGGTGGGAGAGCGCCGCCAGAGAGATGTCTTGGGAGCGAAGCAAAACCGCATGCGTTGCGTTGACCGATCGCAGGATCGCGTTCAGTCGCTTGACCGCGAAGAGGTCGCCATATTTTGTGCGCGGGGCGAA
>JALONE010000372.1 GCA_025455125.1 Bacteroidota bacterium | reverse complement strand
CGACCATCCCCACCAGATCAGAAAATGCATCCGGGTCGCGCGCACGGGCAGGCCGATGCGAGTTCCGTACGATTCGAGACCGAATGCGATCTCATCCGCGACGTCGGCGAAGCGGGGTTCGTAGAAGTAGGTCGGAGAGAACCAGTTCGCGATCTTCAGCCGGAGCCGCATCGGGAATCGATTGTCAAGCCGGGGATAGTAGAAGTGGGGGAGAATATTGTGTCCTCGCGCGACGATCGAATCGGTGCGGGGCTTTTCGAGTGCGGTTGGATATTCGATCAGCGTGAACGATCCGCCGGCACGCTCCACATATCCGATCATCGAATCGACTGCGTCGTGCGCTGTGTTGTGTGCATCGCCGGTCACCAGTGCGATCGCGGGTGCGTTGTTCGGGAAATACCAGAATCGCGGGAGTGAACCCGCTTCGGACAGCAGCGCGTCGATCAAGCGAACGAAGAAGCGGTGCTGTTCATCTCCCTGCGGAATGAAACAGTTCGCGGTATCGACGGTTCGATAGAACAGGTCGGCAGTGCGTGTGACGCCGTCTTCATCCCAGTCGACGGCCGTTCCCACTTGCCCGCGGGGTTCACCTTGCCGCATGATGACGGTGGACGTGCATAGGTCGTATGCCAGGAACGCAACGTACCCTGAGCCGTACGATCGAATCCCGGCACCGGCATAAGGTGAGTCTCCAATTCGGGTCGGATGCAGTGATGCGAGTGTTCTGGACCCCGCCGGACGAAGCGCCCTTGCGCTCCCGTGGATCTGCAGCGGCTGGGAGGAAAGGCCTGCGCTGAAAGTGGAATCGGCATCAAGGCGGATATAGCGGAATGGCCGGTCCAAATCTTCAGAGTGAACCCCGAGGAGTGAATCAAATGCGGCTGAAGGGTCGATCACGATCAAACGTCCGCCTTCGTTGACGTACCGTTCAAGAGTGGAGACCGACCGGTCAAGTGCGGGACCGGCGGCGCTGATCACGAGTGCGTAGCCTGAGAGATTCCCATCGGCGATCGGCCTGTCATCGATGTCGCGGTGATCGTACGATGTGATCCCCTCCGAAGTGAGAATCTCCAGAATGTATCGGCTGAATGGGCGGTCGGCGTCGGCATGCGTCAGCACGAGAATGGGTGCCTGCGACGGTCCGAGTTGCCCGGATTGTGAAGCCGGAGTGCTCTTCACGGGTAGTTCCGCCAGGACATCCTCGAGGGAGGGGGACCAATGGGCCCACAGGAAGAACGCTCCAATGCCGATGACCGAGGTAAGGGTGAGCCATCCAGCAAATCGTCGAACATTCATCGTCGTATCCTCCCCAAGGTCCGTTTTTCTCTCGAAGAATATTGATATCTTTTACTATCAAATCAAATCCGACCGGACCCAGCGATTCAAACTGCGACAACACAACCTCACGTTGATCCCGTCCGTGACCGTTCAAAGGAGATCTTGGTGCTGTTCGCTGTCTGCGCCATCGCCATTCTTCTCAGCCCGGTCGTTCGTTACCTCTCTGCGTTCTTCTCGTCCGAGCCATGGTATCTCTATGATGATGCGACCATCGCCTATACGGCGTGGCGATCGTCGTTGGGCGAAATTCCGCATGTCGACTTCCCGTACTACTATGCTGGCGGCTATGAATTGATCCTCGGCCAGATCTTCAGGCTGTTCGGCGCATCCTTGGGGACGGCTCAGTGGTTCGTTGTCGTTCAAATGGTTGTCACAAGCGTCCTGATGTTCGCTTTCGCCCGACGTTGTGGTCTTGGTCGTACGGTGTCGCTCGGTATCGTGCTCGCGTGGAATGGGGGAGCGTATCTGCTCAATCTGCATCTCTTCCCGGCATGGCTCGCACAAACGCTTGTCATTGCCGCACTCGTCACGTTTCCCTCTGTCATCCCCGTTCGATCTTGGGCCAGAATACTTGGGGCGGGACTATTGCTCGGACTCGCCAGTGCTTCGAAACAGAGCGTTGGCATCTTTGCACTTCTTGGCTTCTTCCTCGTTATTCCGATTCTGCTGACGGAAGGCGATGCCGTTGAGTCGGAGGATGCCTCGGACAGGAAGACAGGTCGATGGCGCGGCATTTCCCCGTGGCTTCTGAGTCCGGTTTTGCCATTCGCATTCTTCCTGTACATCCTGAGAAATCATCTCACGGTTTGGAACCTGTTGTTTCTTCTGGCACCTGTGCTCGCACTGATCGGGTGGATCCTGTGGCGAGTCGCAGCGCTCGCCCGCCATCCCCGCACGCAAATGGCTCTGATCGGCGCGCATGCCCGCACCGTGATCCTGCTGCTCGTCGGAGGCTATGCGATCGGATTGGGGATGATAGCAGGATTCTATGCCGTTCATGGAGGATTCTGGCGATTCTTCAACGAATCGTTCTTCCAGGTGCAGACAGAGATGACTCGGTTCTTTTCCGGGATCGAGGCGGGAAATCTGAGTCTTGCAGACTCTCCCTCGCTTGTGGTCAGACGGTCTGTCGTGTATCTGATCCTCCCCATGTTTGCGCTCGCGGGTTTCTTCGCGAGTCGTTCACGCTTGCTGCAGTATAGTGGAAGGAGG
>JALONE010000371.1 GCA_025455125.1 Bacteroidota bacterium | reverse complement strand
TGACCGTCTTGGGAGCGATCCTGCGAATATGCTTCTCGAACAGCTTCGCGATCTTCGCCGATTCCTGGTCGGGGACAAGACGCATGGAGATCTTCGCGAACGCTTTCGCCGGCAGGACCGTCTTCGCACCTTGCCCGGTATAGCCCCCCCAGATGCCGTTGCATTCCAACGTTGGTCGAGCCCACAATCGTTCGAGCGTCGTGAAGCCTTTCTCGCCGTAGAGTGCTTTGACGCCAAGCCCCTTGGCGTACTTGTTATCGTTCCATGGCAACTTTTTAAATGCGGCGCGTTCCGCCTTTGACAGCGGACGAACGTCGTCGTACATGCCCTTCACCGTGATCCGTCCGTTCTTGTCGTGAAGAGATGCAACAATTTCCGTCAACGCCTGGATCGGATTGTGGATGGAACCGCCGAATGAACCCGAATGCAGATCGCTCTTCGCGCCAGTCACCTCGATCTCCATGTACGACAATCCGCGGAGACCGTACGTCACGGATGGAACGCCTTTGGCGAACATGCCGGAATCGGAGATCACCACGAGATCTGCGCTGAGCAAGTCCTTGTGCGTCGCGACGAAGGCATCGAGGTGTTCGCTGCCGATCTCTTCCTCGCCTTCAATGATGCACTTCACGTTCAACGGCAACGCGCCGGTCTCCTTCATCAACAGTTCGATCGCTTTGAGATGAATGAAGACTTGCCCTTTGTCGTCCGCGGCTCCGCGGGCATACAGCCGTCCATCCCGAATGGTTCCGACGAACGGCGGCGTGGTCCACAGATCGACAGGCTCCTCGGGCTGAACGTCATAGTGGCCGTAAATGAGGATGGTCGGTTTGCCGGGTGCGTGCAGCCAGTCGGCGTAGACAAGCGGGTGCCCTCCGGTTTCCATCACCTCGATGTGTTCGAGGCCAATGGAGCGCATGTGGTTCGAGAGCCAGGTTGCTGCCGTGCGCATATCATCGGCATGCTCGGCCTGGGAACTGACGCTGGGGATGGCTAACAATTCGTTGAGCTCTGCGAGATAGCGGTCATGATTCGCATCGATACGTTGATGAAGAAGATGCATCGGTCTTCCTTTCGGGGGAACAGAGATGTCACGTCAAACGGAGAAGACTCCACACCTGAGAGATGGAAGTCTTTTCTCAATGTACGGATGGGGTGAAGGAAAGGCAACGGTTGTTTCTCCTCCAACAATTCGATACATTTTTCTCCGATACTCTTCTCCCTTCACGCATTCCTGACGGGAATTCCCTTGTCCCGAAGCCCCCTCGCCGATAAGGCCGTCCTCATTCCGCTCGGGCCGGATGTCGCGCAGCCCTTCGCGACGATCCTCGAAGCACGCGGAGGACGCCCGTTCACTCTCCCGGAGATCAAGATCGTCGATCCCCCTAAGTGGGATGGGGCAGATCACGCGATTCACCGGCTTTCCGATTATCACGGCCTGCTGTTCGCGGATCGCCATGCCGTCGAGTTCTTTCTGAAACGTATCCATACGGTCGACGCCAAACAGATCCGTCAACTCGCCTCCTGCCGCATCGTCGCCACTGGAGCCCGGACCGAAGAACTTCTGTTCGACGCCGGCCTCGCGTCATCCGTTGTCCCTCGGACGTCGACCTCCTTGGATCTCGAATCGTTGCTCGCGCGGGCCGGGACCTGGCAGCGACGCTATCTCTGTCCGCACGCCAAGGACGAACAGGGAACGCTCGCTGAACACGTCCGCGCTTTGGGCGGAATCGTGGACGAAGTTATCGTCTATCAACAGAAGCTCCCCCCTGCAAACGAGATCGATGATATCCGCCGCGCTCTCCTCAAGCGGCAGATCGCCGCAACCGCCTTCCTTGCTCCGCCGTCCGCACAGCACGCCGCCGATCTCGTCGGCCGTGACGCGCTCTCCCATTCGGCCATCGCCGCGATCGGCCCGTCCACGGCCGAAGCTGTCCGGGACGTCGGCCTCGTTCCCCGAATCATCCCCGGACGATCTTCCCCCGAGGCGCTGCTCGATTCCCTCGAACAGTACTTCGCGGCGCCAATACGCTGACGTGAAATGAAATCATCCACACAAGGATCTCTCCGTATGATCATCCACCGTTCTGCTCTTGTCATTCATTCTCTTCTGGCCACGCTCGCTTTCGCCCAGAGCATTCCGCCAAGACCCATGACCTTCATGGATGTCATTACCGCGCGCAGCGTGGGCCAGCCTGCCGTGAGTCCCGATGCCCGGTGGATGGCGTACACGTTGACGACGCCGGACTGGCAGGCGGGCAAGAGCTTTTCCGATATCTACCTCGTTCCGCTCGCGGGAGGGGATGCTAAGGCGCGACGCATGACCTTCACCAAGGAGAAGAATGAATCTTCCCCTCAATGGTCCCGCGACAGCCGCGGCGTTGCATTTCTCTCAAACCGCGAAGCGCCCGAAAGCAAGGCTGCGCAGAACCAACTGTACTATCTCCGGATCGACGGCGGCGAGGCACTGCGAATCTCTGAGGGGAAGGAAGGAGTCCACTCATTCGCATTCAGCAAGGCGGTATCTGATAATATTGGTATCAAATCAGTGTATGTGGAATACTGGTTCGGAACAGGGAC
>JALONE010000370.1 GCA_025455125.1 Bacteroidota bacterium | reverse complement strand
TTATCCAGCACAATTCGACGACGGTGAATTATGCGAGAGTCGATCTCTCCTGACACGCGATGCGCTGCCACGAGCACATCGCGTTCCGGTGTCGATGTCCACTCGAGAATGTCGGGCCGTTTGCTCCCCCCCAGCAATTCGAACATATGTTCCAGACTTGCCGGCTCCTTATTGTCGATCCTGAGTGTGTTGTGTGCACGTACACTCCGAAACGCGTTCCGCATGCTCTTATCCCCTGTATAGCAATACGTCCCCGAGTCGACAAGCAGCTCTGCCCCATCCACCCAATACGTGAAGCTGAGCATGTCGTTGTGCCCGTGACCCGACCCGTCCGGGAGTGCGAGCGGTCCCGCGTCTACGAACACCTGTGATCGTTCGTCACGCAAGATGTAAATGCCCGCTTCGGGGAATGCCGATGTCTGTCTGGCGGGTTCCGGTTGGAAGCGTCGATGCCGTTCCACCGCATCGGTACCCAGATACCACAGCGTCTCCTGGTGAAGCCCTCCGACGGCAAGGTCACCCCGATCGAAGAGCACGGCTCCCGTACTGAGCATATGACGGTGATCGTTGACATCCTCCGTCATCGATACCCGGAACAATCGTCCATCATCCGCATCCCCCCACAGCGGAACGCTTCCGTCATCGCGCGTGTACGCGCGGACGAACTCATGCATCAGCTCAAGCCGCTGCATGAACGCAGGCGAAAGCGGGCGATGGGTCAGCTTGCAGAGGACGGCGGTGGCGGTGAACAGTTCCAACACCAATCGATGATAGCTTGTCGATTGCTCCTTCGTCACTCCGTCGCCATGAATTTGGTCCTGCATTTCCCGTTCGATCGCCTTCATCCCCCATTTAAGCCAGCGCTGCCCGAACGGCATGTCCGCGAAGAACGTTCCAAGGAAGACCAGGCCGACGACATTGCTCAAGAAGTGATTCTTGTTGTATCGCGAATACTCCAGGTTGTGCCAGATCGCTTCGCCGTGCACATACAACGACTTCAGGATTCGAATCCAGAATGCATCGTCGCACGGCCGAGAGTCGCAGAAGAACGCATAGCCGGCCATCCAGTTGACCGAGCGAATCGCAACTTCCATTGCGACGCCCCAGTTCACGCCTAGACCAGGAGGATTCTGCTCGATCCAGTCTTCGGTCATCGCGCGATACTTGGCCGCATAGATATCCCGTCCGCTGATCCAATACGCCTTCCCCAACCACCACACCTGGTGGAACCGGCTGAGTTCCCACGGGACCTTCACATCGGACGGATTTTCTGAATCGAGGATCTCTTCGTTCCGCAGAACGCGAACCGGCCATTCCTTGCCGCTCTTGAAGTCCCGATGCCACGGGATCGGGTCCCCCAGATCCACGAGATCCGATCCTAAGGTCTGAAAACGATTGGCCACGGTTGCATCGGCGTCGGCAAAGATCTGTTCTTCGGGTTGAAGCGTGGTAAGGGTATTCAGAAAGAAATCTTTCCGGTTCCGCGGATGGAAGAAGAATCGGAAGCGCGCCCGCTCATGGAACCGCAGCATGAACCCGTGAAGGTCCTCGCTCCACGCACAGCGCCGGAGAAATTCTTCATCGCTCATCGTCCGAAGGCGTGGGGCAAGCACGGTGTTCCACCATGCCGGTGTGACGACACGGTGAACGAGCCGGTGGGTGGAACGAACGGGATGAAGAAGATCGGATGACTTCATGCGCGTTCGGGGATCATGACAGCGTGCCGCGGAGAACCTCTTCGAAGTGCCGCGCGGTGAGCACGATGCCTTCTTCCAGATTCTTCACGACAGAATAGCCAAGAACCTTCTTGGCGAGTGCGATGTCGGCATACGAATCGCGGACGTCTCCCTTGCGCGCCGGCTCATAGATCGGTTCGATCGTCGAACCGAACGCCTTGCGCAGATGCAGGAAGAGATTGTTGAGCGTCATCCGGCTTCCCGCGGCGATGTTCATGACGGCGCCGGGCGCGTCGGGACTGGAGCAGGCCAGGAGGTTGGCATGGACCACGTTGTCGACGTACGTGAAGTCTCGTGACTGCAATCCATCGCCGTAAATGACAGGCCGCTGATTCTTGATGATCGCCTTGCAGAACTTTGGAATGACCGCAGAATACTCTGAATCCGGATTCTGGTTGCGGCCGAAGACGTTGAAATAGCGGAGTCCAACCACTTCGAGGCTGTACAACTGGTGAAACACCTTTGCATAGTATTCGCAGGTCAGCTTGCTGACCGCGTACGGAGAGAGCGGACTCGGAGGCATCCCCTCATGCTTTGGAAGCGTTTCCGTGTTGCCGTAGATCGACGACGACGAAGCAAGCACGACACGACGAACGCCCGCCTCTTTGGCAACGTTCAGGACATTCAATGTTCCCGTCACATTGACATCGTTCGTCGTCCCGGGATCTGCGATCGAACGGGGAACGGACGGAAGCGCCGCCTGGTGAAGGACATACTCGACGCCGCGCATCGCCCGCTCAACGGTGAGCATGCTTCGGATGTCGCCTTCGACGATCTCAATCTCCTTTTCGATCGACGCCAGATTCTCGCGTCGCCCGGTGGAGAAGTTGTCGAGAATGCGCACCGTG
>JALONE010000369.1 GCA_025455125.1 Bacteroidota bacterium | reverse complement strand
CGCTTGCTGACTTCGATCATGCCCGCCTCCTCGTTTCCCAGTTTCCTCCGTGGGCCCTGCAGGGCTCGAACCTGCGACCCGCGGATTATGAGTCCGCTGCTCTAACCAACTGAGCTAAGGGCCCGATCTCGTTTCCCGAGTCCTCCCGGGTCGTGCATGGAAATCCACGGCTGGCTAATCAAAGTAGGCAAATACGGAGGGAAAATCAACCGCAATCAAACGGGCGTTTCTGTGCAATTTTCTGCTACCGGAGGTTGCGGTGAGCGGATTGCAGCCTCTTGAATCGAGATGCGGATATCGAGAGAACGTTCGCTTTGGTCGCTTCCGTTTATCCCCTCCGTCACCACTCGCTTTGGATGGAGCAGAACGGCCTCGCGCTCGTTCTCTTCGGCGATCGCTTCGTCCTTGAGCCGGGCAAGATACTGGACCATCTGGACGAACTGAGTGATCACCTTGAGTACGCGGCCCTTGTCCAGGTGGGCAAGCTCCGCCAGATTATCGAGATCGAAGACGATGCCGGCGAGGAATTTCGAGGCGTCCTACTCCCAGCGCCGCCGGAGTTCCTCCAACCGCGTATGGACGACTTCATCCGACCGATTCAATGCCTCGAGACGGGCGTACATCCGGAACGCCGGTTCGAGGTGTGCTTTGAGAGAGAACAGATCTCCCAGCTTCCGAAGCGCTGCTGGATCATCGGGATAGAGTGCAAGGACCGCCAGCATGTCGTCAATGACATCATCCCACATCCCCATTTCCCCAAAGGCTTCCCCCCGGCGGCGGAGAAGTGCGACCGTCGTCACGGGATCGGGATTCCTCCGCAGAGAGTCCGTCGTCTGGAGAACAGCGTTCACGCCGGAGACCAGCACATTCTCCGCCGCGAGAGCCTTGGCCCGTTCGTAGTCGATACGGGCACGGGCATGCTCACCGAGCTTCAGCCGAAAGATCGCAGAGAAGATGTGCGCCGGGAAGAAGGACGAGTCGGCCTGTATCGCTCGGTCGAGCAGGCGGAGCGATTGTCGTCGGAATCCAAGCTCCCAGTAGTTCACGGCCACCACATGAAGCCGGTTGGCCCGATCTTCAGCACGCGTCGACTGTTCCGCAGCTCGGAGTCGAGCGATGATCTCCTGGTGATACCACGCCTGCTGGATGTAGGATCCAGCCTGCTGCACGGCGCGAAATCCCTCGAACTGGCGTGCCGCATCATCGAGGTGGCCAGCGAACTCCTTCGCCACGCCGATGTGAAAGATGATCGCGCCGTAGCGTCCAACCCGCGCGGCCAGGCGAGTCAGGAGGGTTTCAGCCACCTCAGGCGATCCGCCGTCAAGAAGCCGAAGTGCGGCAGTGAACTGCAGCCGTACGCTGTCGGCTCGCGTGGACACAACCGGCGCGTCATCATGCCACACACCCAGCGGATGCACTTCGAAGATCCCGACATTCGCGACGGAATGAACCTGGCGGAATGTGTACTTGCCCGACTGCACGAACAGCGCCTCGTGTTCCCACAATCCGACGCGCGATGCGATCGTCACGACATACCGCACATTGTAGTTCCGCACCATCTGATTGAAATGATCCGGCGTCACATTGGGATCGGTATCGATGACCTTTCGACCTCCGGTCCAATAGCCAATTTCCTTCCAGCGGCTTGTGATCACCGCCGAGGGGGGAGTGTTCGACTTCAACCATCCTGCCGCAAGATGCAGCGGCTTGGCGAATTGCTCAGGATAGGCTGGGGCCGTGGAGATCTTCCGATAGAGCGCTACAGGATCAGCGCCGAAGGACCAACTATTCCGGACGTAGCTTTGAATCCAGACGAGATTCGGAAGCAAGAGGATCACACCGAACACGATCGCGATGCGATGGATCGTCGGACGGTTCAAACGATCGAACAGCCACGCAACGCCGAACATCCCAAAGAAGATCATCAGCAACACGATGGGAAAGAGGAAGCGGATATCGTTGATCGGATAGAACAAGATCGGACCGAAGTAGAACACGATGAAGATCAGCGTCACGGGAAAACCACGCCATGTTCGTGCGCGCCAAATGCCGAGGGCGACGAGCAGCAGCGTGACGGTGGCAAGGATGTACTGTGCCCACGGCATGATCGACAGAACACCGGCGATCAGCGGATCGTCTGGCGAGATCACGCCGATCTGCCGTGCGGCAAAGTCAGGATAGAGCACCAATCGGCCGAGAAGGCTGAGATAGACCTGCAGGTTGCTCCAGAACCGCGTGCCGAGTTCCGTCAGGAGACTGACATCGTTGGAGGTGAAATAGTGGGTGAAGAAGAGCCGCGTGTTGCGCATGGGCGGATTCTCGATCGCCGCGATGACGACCTCATTCCGAATGAACCAGAGCGCATAAAAGAGGAGTGAAACGAAAAGGATCAGGAGTGCGCGGCGAGGCTGCTTGAGGTAGAAGAAATAACCGACCGCGCCAAGCATAAGCGTCAGACCGACCTCACGCAGAACGATGCCCGCGACGATCGTCGCGATGAGGCCCGCTTCGGGGAGGCCGTGCAACTCCGGCTGGGCGGTCAGGCGTTCCGCCAGCATGAAAAACACGATGACGCAGACGGCGAACGGAAT
>JALONE010000021.1 GCA_025455125.1 Bacteroidota bacterium | reverse complement strand
CAAAGACCGGCCTGATGCTCGGCATCGGCGAACGGACCGAAGAAGTGCTCGAGGTCATGCAAGATGTCATCGCCGTCGGCGGCGGCATCCTGACGCTCGGACAGTATCTGCAACCGACGAAAGACCATCTTCCAATCGACCGCTATGTGCACCCGGAAGAATTCCGGATGCTTAAGGTGGAAGGATTGAAGATGGGATTCCGTCATGTCGAATCAGGTCCGCTTGTGCGGAGTTCCTATCATGCAGCGGGACAAGTCTAAGACCATTCAATGATCACACGTTACGGCTACGACGTATTCTTCACCGTCACCGCGGTTTGCCTCATCGTCATCGTTCTCGCCCTGTTGTTCATCGAACCGAAGATCCTTCGCTACGGCGTGGCGCTTGTCGCCTTCGTCTTCCTTGCGCTCACGGTGAACTTTTTCCGCGATCCGAACCGGACCACCCCGAAAGGCGACAGGCTCGTCATCGCCCCTGCGGACGGAAAGGTCATTCATGTCAAGACCGTCCAGGACAATGAGTTCTTCCATTCGGAGGTCCGCTTCATCAGCATCTTCATGTCGCCGCTGAATGTGCACGTGAATCGCAATCCCATCACCGGAACCGTGACGCACACGCGGTACGTGAAGGGGGAGTATTTCGCGGCGTTTGAAGACAAGGCTTCGGAAAAGAACGAGCAGATGATCATCGGAATGGAGAATCAGCACGGCAAGGTGTCGTTCAAACAGATCGCCGGGTTTGTCGCGCGGCGGATCGTCTGCGACCTCAGAACGGGGGATGCCGTCGTTGCCGGAGAACGGTTTGGGATGATCAAGTTCGGCTCACGCCTTGATGTCTTTGTCCCGGTCACAGCGAAAGTAAACGTGAAGGTCGGCGACGTGACGACAGCCGGGGAAACCATCATCGCGGAATTCGCCCCTTAACGGATCGGAGAGCATCTCCTCATGAAGATCACCCGGGCGGTCGTCCCGAGCCTGTTCACGACGCTAAATGTGTTTTGTGGATTTCTCGCCATTGTGCACACGCACGAGGGAAGCCTCCTCGCCGCAGCGGCCTTCATCGGCCTCGCCGCCATCTTCGACACGCTGGACGGCATGATGGCGCGCATCACCAAATCGTCGAGTCAGTTTGGCGTGGAACTCGATTCGCTCGCAGATGTCGTTTCGTTCGGTGCCGCGCCGGCGTTCCTTGTCTTCAAGGCTTCGTTGCACGAGTTTGGCAATCTTGGCCTGCTGATCGCCGCATTGCCTCTCATGTTCGGCGCGATTCGCCTGGCACGATTCAATGTGCAGCTGGTCGGATTTGACAAGGACTACTTCAACGGCCTGCCGATTCCGATGCAGGCGCTGACGGTTTGCGCATTCATCTTCCAGTACTACTCCGAAGCAAACGGGCTCACAGGCTGGCCCAAGGACGCCCTCGCACCGCTGGTCATCGTGCTCTCCCTGCTCATGGTGAGCACCATCAAGTATGATACGCTTCCGAAATTCTCGAAACGACAGCTAGCCGCCCACCCATGGAAGGCAGTGAGCGTTGCGGTTGCGTTGTTGATCGTTCTCTTTTCCAAGGCGACGCTCTTGTTTCACGTGCTGGCAGCGTTCATTTTGTTTGGTATCGTACGCGCCATAGTCAATGCCGTGCGTCGGCACACGACTCCGCAGCAATCCCCAACTGTTCCAAAGAACGAATTGTCGGGTATCGACATTTGACCTCGGGAGACGCTCGTATGCATGTCCAAGTGACCGTGACTCTTCGAACCTCCATCCTCGATCCGCAAGGGAAAGCCGTGGAGCATGGGATCCATTCGATGGGATTCACCTCGGTGGGAAACGTTCGGATCGGAAAGATCGTCGATTTGGACATCGACACCACGGACGGCAAAGAAGCCTTGCGTGTCGCGGAAGAGATCGCAAAAAAGCTGTTGGCCAATCCGGTCATGGAGGACTTCACGGTCACCCTCGTTCGCAATGGAGAGCACCGGAAGTGAACGCGATGAGAAAAGCGAAGATCGGCGTTGTTGTGTTCCCGGGATCGAATTGCGACCACGATTCGCACTTCGTCGTGGGTGAGATCCTCGGGCAGGACGCGCGGTTCATCTGGCACAAGGAAGGCTCGGTGGGGGACGTTGATGCTGTCATTCTGCCGGGGGGGTTTTCGTACGGCGATTACCTGCGTTGCGGCGCGATCGCGCGATTCTCACCGGTCATGAAGGATGTCGTCCGCTTCGCAAATGCCGGAGGCATCGTCATCGGAATCTGCAACGGATTTCAGATCCTCACGGAAGCCGGACTGCTTCCTGGAGTGCTCCTCCGAAATGAGTCGCTTCGTTTCATCTGCCGGGACGTGTTTGTACGGGTCGAAAACGAACAAACACGATTCACGAATGCATGCCGTCCGGGAGACGTTCTGCGGATCCCGATCGCGCACGGAGAGGGAAACTACTTCGCTGACGACGAGACGCTGAAGGGGCTGGAAGACAATCGCCAGATCGTGTTCCGTTACAGCAACGCGACGGGGGATGTGATGCCTGAAGCGAATCCGAACGGTTCGCTGCACAATATCGCAGGCATTGTGAATAGATCGGGGAATGTCCTGGGAATGATGCCCCATCCGGAGCGTGCGGCAGACCCCGTGCTGCGACGCGATGACGGGCGTCTGGTGTTTGAATCCATGGTCCGGAGCATCCTGCGGACCGAACAGGTGTTCGAGATAGTCAATCAAAGGAGCTGATCATGTTCGGCAATATCGGCGGTTCGGAACTTTTTCTTATTCTCCTCATCATCCTCGTCTTCTTCGGGGCCAAGAAGCTCCCCGACCTGGCGAAGGGACTCGGCCAGGGCATCCGCGAGTTTCGCAAGGCCGCGCGCGACGTCCAGGAAGAGGTCGAGAAAGAAACGCGGCAATTGGATCTGAAGAACGATCAATCGCCCCCGAGCGATAAGAAAGCCTGACGTCCACGTCATCCTCACCAAACATTCCGGACGAAACCATGAGCATTCTCGTTGGAAAACAGACGCGGCTTGTCGTGCAAGGTCTGACTGGGAGTGAAGGGACCTTTCACACAAAGCAGATGATGGAATATGGAACGACCGTCGTTGCAGGGGTCACGCCGGGAAAAGGCGGAACGACGTATGGCGGCAATGATGAGAACAAACTACCGAAGCTCGTACCGGTCTTCAATACGGTCGCGGATGCTGTGCTCGCGACGAAGGCAAATACGTCCGTGATCTTCGTCCCAGCCGCTTTCGCAGCGGATGCCATCATTGAAGCGGCGGACGCGGGTGTGTCGCTGGTTGTCGCGATCACCGAGGGAATTCCGGCAGCGGATATGGTCAAAGCGTACGACTATCTGAAGAAGAAGAACGTCCGCCTCATCGGTCCGAATTGTCCCGGGATCATCACGCCGGGCGAGGCGAAGATCGGCATCATGCCGGGTTTCATTCACTTGAAAGGCCGTGTCGGGCTCATCTCACGCAGCGGAACGCTCACCTATGAAGCAGTATCGCAGCTGACATCGCGGGGGATCGGACAGTCAACGTGCATCGGCATCGGCGGCGACCCGGTCATCGGAACGCGCTTCATTGACGCGGTGAAGCTGTTCAATAAGGACAAGGGGACCGACGCGATCATCATGATCGGCGAGATCGGCGGATCGGCGGAGGAAGAAGCGGCGGAGTACATTCGCGCCCACGTGAAGAAGCCCGTGGTGGGATTCATCGCCGGACAAACGGCGCCCCCGGGGCGACGCATGGGACATGCCGGCGCGATCATCTCAGGAGGGAAGGGAACGGCGGCGGAGAAGATGGCCGTCATGAAGCGGGCAGGGATTGTGGTTGTCGACAGTCCTGCGTTGCTTGGCGAGACGATGGCTCGTGTGCTGGCGAAGAAAGGCAAGAAAGCTGTCCCGAAGAAGGGGGCGAAACCGAAGAAAGCCGTACCGAAAAAGAAGCCGGCCGCGAAGAAGCGGAGCAAGAAATAGTCCAATAAGAGAAGAGAAAGGAGTCACCATCCGTATGGCAGTTGAACGAACCCTTGCGATCCTGAAGCCCGATTGCGTTCGAAAGAACCTGCAAGGCGAAGTGATCGCGCGCATTCAGAAGGCCGGTTTCAAGATCCTCGGCATGAAACAGATCCGCCTGACGAAGGAGATGGCGGGCGCATTCTACGCGGTCCACAAAGGCCGTCCCTTTTACGACGGGCTGGTCGAATTCATGACGAGCGGACCCTGCATGCCCATCGCGCTTGAAAAGGAAAGCGCGGTTGCGGATTATCGGACGCTGATCGGCGCGACCGATCCGAAGGACGCTGCGGAAGGCACGATTCGCAAGCTGTATGCAGACAACAAGGGTGAGAACATCGTTCACGGATCAGACTCCCCGGAAAACGGGAAGATCGAAGTCGCCTTCTTTTTTGGCGAAGCCGAACTGGTGTAAGCTGCCAAGGCGGCCTTGCATGCACTGCAACGCCGCCTTTTTCATTCTCCAGCCCTTCCTCACCCCACACTCTAACCTACAATCCCCAATCCCCAATCCACGACCCACAACCCACAATCCCCAATCCACAACCCACAATCCCCAATCCACAACCCACAATCCCCAATCCACAACCCACAATCCCCAATCCACAACCCACAATCCCTAATCCACAATCCACAATCCACAATCCGAAATTTCCAATAACTCCCCATGTCCCTCGCTCGCTGGAAGAGGTTGTCCACCGTAATCGTTGTGAACAACAACTGGTGGGTCTATCGCCGGGATGAGACCGAATTACCCAATGGCCGTCGCGGCGAATATCATTACGTGCACACGAACGGCGCGAGCCTCGTGATCCCGGTGTTGCCGGATGGGAAGATCGTGCTCGTGAATCAGTACCGCTATCTGTGCGATCGGGAGAGCCTGGAATTCCCGTGCGGCGGCGTGAAGAACGAAAGCGCATACGACCAGACGGCAGAAGAGGAACTGGTGGAAGAAGCGGGATTTCGGGCGAACGATTGGCGAGTCGTGGGCGAATTCAATCCGTACAACGGCGTGACCGATGAGATCTGCCGCGTGTATCTTGCCAAGCGGCTCGTCGCAGTACCCGCAACGCCAGACGAAACCGAGGAATTCGAGATCGTTCATCTTTCCCCACAAGAGATCGAAGCGCGAATCGTCTCGGGCGTGATCTGGGATGGCATGACGCTCGCCGCCTGGACCATTGCGAAGAATTTCATCTAGCTCTCCCCTGCACCCATGAACAGAAGGGAACCAGTATGCCTGTCCAGCGATTCATTGCGCTCACGGCTCTCCTGATCGGGATCATCATGACCACTTCAGCCCAAGTCAAGGTAGGAGCCGACCGTCTGCTGACGGAAGAACGATCGCTCATCGAGGGGAAACGCATCGGCTTGGTCACGAATCATTCCGCACTGCTCAGCGATGGCAGGCATCTCGCCGATGCGTTGCATAAGGATCCGGCCATGCGCCTGACGACGCTGTTCGGACCAGAACACGGAATCCGCGGTGATGCGCCGGATGGCCGCACAGTTCAGGACGGAACCGATCCCGCAACCGGATTGCCCGCGTTCTCTCTCTACGGGAAGATCAACAAACCAACGGCGGAGATGTTGCGGGACGTCGATGTGTTGGTGTTCGACATACAGGACGTTGGCGCGCGATTCTACACGTTCATTAGCACGATGTTCCTCGCGATGGAGGCGGCTGCGGAATCGAACGTTCCTTTTGTTGTCCTCGATCGCCCGAATCCCATTCGCGGCGTGATGGTGGAAGGACCGATCCGGGTCGATTCGATGAAATCGTTCGTCGGTTGGGGACCGATGCCCGTCTCACACGGCCTGACGGTCGGGGAGTTGGCGACGATGGCCAATGAATTGGGGTGGCTCGCGAACGGCGTCCGCGCAAATCTCACGGTCGTCCGGATGAGCGGCTGGAAACGCGCGATGTGGTATGACGAGACCGGATTACGATGGATCAAGCCGTCGCCCAATATGCCATTCGTTTCGACGGCGACCGTCTATCCGGGCACCTGTCTGTTCGAAGGAACGACGTTGTCGGAAGGGCGGGGTTCGGAGAGGCCGTTCGAGTGGATCGGCGCGCCGTATATGGATGGTTCGAAGTGGGCGGAGTTACTGAATGCCCGTTGTCTCCCCGGGGTGAAGTTCCGGGCCGTGACCTTCACTCCTCGCGAGATTCCCAATGTCACCAGTCGTCCGAAGCATCAGGGGAAGGTGTGCTCAGGCGTAGCCATCGAGATCGTTGATCGAAACAAAGTGCAGCCGTTTGCGATGGCACTCCACATGCTCGCGACCGCCAAAATGGTCGCGCCCGACAGCATGAAATGGCGTGCCTCCTCGATCGATCGGCTCTCTGGGACCGACGAACTGCGGCGGGGGATTGACGCGGGGAAACAGCCCGATGAACTCCTGCGTTCATGGGAAGCGGGGAGAGCCAATTTCGTCGAGCAGCGCGCACGATATCTACTGTATAACTGAGCAGCGCGCCGCTACTCCATTTCGAAGAGCCGCTCGGCAACCGCTTCCTGCAGAACGGCCGCGTTGTCGAAGGCAGTGATGAAAGCCGGGATCGCGGGAACCGATGCACCGATGTACGGATTGCCGAAGGAGACCAGCACGACCTTCGGATTCGCACGGACGAGCGATTCCAGGAACCGCTGCTGATGTGCGGGAAGACCGACGGTCCCGCTGGACAGGAATATTCGGACATACGCCGCAACAATGACAATATCCGCCGTTCTGGCCTTCTCCAGGACGGCGTTTTGTTCATTATCGGGCATGCCATCGGTCATCGCGACCGACTCGACGGCGAACGCGAGTTGTTTGAATTCCTCCGGGAAGGATTCGAGCGATCTGGACATCATCGCCGCTCCCGAGCGGTTATTGAAGGTGACAACGAGGAATCGTCGGTCTGCGGGGAGCGGCAGCAATCCTCGATCGTCGCGCTGGACCTTCACGCACTTCCGTGCGATCGTGCGAGCGATCTTCAGATGTTCACCGGCCCCCAAGAGCGGGAGCGCTTTCGCAGGTTCGATCGTTCGAATCGTCTGAAGCCCAACACGTGTTTTGGCGCTGAGTATGCGACGGATGGAGCCATCGATTTGCGCTAGCGGGATGCGTCCCGACTCCACGGCAGAGCGCAGGGCCTCAAGCGCAGCGGGGAGGTCGGCCGGCCAGACGATCAGGTCGACACCAGCCTCGACCGCGCGCACAACCGCGTCTCCCGCCGAGTAGTGCTTCGTAATAGCCCCCATCGTCATCGCGTCCGTACAGACGATTCCCTGGAAATGCATTTCCCCGCGCAGGACCTCTCCGATCATCCGCTTTGAAAAGGTAGCTGGAAGCGGTGATTCGTCATACGCCTTCATCCAGAGATGCGAGACCATCACCGCCGCGGGCTGATGCCGTGCCAGAATGAATCGATAGGGCGCCAACTCGATCCGATCCAACGCGGCCTTGTTCCCATCGATCGCGGCGAGGTCGGAATGCGTGTCGATGCCGGTGTTGCCGTGTCCCGGATAGTGCTTCAACGTGGCGAGCAGACCGTTGTCCTCGTAACCGCGAACGACGCTGAGCCCCATCGTGCCGACGAGCGCCGGGTCATCTCCGAATGCACGAATGTTGATCACCGGGTTTTGAGGATTGCTGTTCACATCGACGACGGGGGCAAAGTTGAGATGAACGCCGATCGCGCGGGCTTCTGCCGCGGTGACGGCTGCGGCCTCATAAGCCAGTTCTGGATCGCCGGACGCACCGAGTGCCATCGCGATGGGGAAGTCCGTGGCGCCGTCGACATGTGTACCGATCCCTTTCTCGAAATCCCCGGCGACCAGCAATCCGTACGGAGCGAGTTGTTGCAACTCGTTCAGCTCGGCGATCAGCTTGCGCGGTTCCGCTTTTGCGAACCAGATGCTTCCGACGTGGTACTTGGTTATGAACTCCTTGGTCGCATCGACTGAGCGATGCGCAGGCATCAGGAGGTGGCCGATCTTCTGGTCGAGCGTCATCGTGGAAAGTGTCTGCTCGACCCACAGAGTGTCGATCGTCCGAAGTTGGGAATGAAGGACGAGGGGGAGCGCGACAAGCAGAGCGAGGGAATTTCGGAGTAGCATTTTGGGCTTCCTTTGTTGGGGGGATCTCCCCGGGAGTGTCCCCGGGCATCTCTCCGCTACCTCCGGCCGCTCTCGAACGCCTGCCGGAGGTCTTCGATGATGTCCTGCACATCTTCGATCCCGACGGAGATGCGCACGAGGCCGTCCGTCACACCGATGCGCCTCCGCTCCTCCGCCGGCACAGAGGCATGCGTCATGGTCGCCGGATGCGAAATGAGGGTTTCCACTCCACCGAGACTCTCCGCTAATGCGCACAGCCGCACTCGCTTGAGAAGTCGCTTCGCCGCCCGCAAGGAACCGAGATCGAAGGAGATCATCCCGCCGTAACCGCGCATCTGGCGGCGGGCCAGCGTGTGCTGTGGATGCGTCGGGAGACCGGGATAATTGACATGGATAACGCCTGGATGCCGGTGCAGGAACCGGGCGATGGCCATCGCATTCTCGCAGTGTCGCTCCATGCGGACTGGGAGGGTCTTGATCCCCCGCAGACAAAGCCATGCGTCGAATGGCCCCATGATCGCGCCAACAGACTTCTGAAGAAATCTCAACCGCTCGATCAGCCGTGGGTCGTTGAGCACAATGATGCCCCCGATCATATCGCTATGTCCGTTCAGGTACTTCGTGGCACTATGTACACTAATATCGATGCCAAACTGCAACGGAGATTGGAGGTGGGGGCTGGCGAATGTATTGTCCACCACGGTTGTGAGTCTATGGGCACGGCCGATCTTTGCGATCCCAGCTAGGTCCGTGATCTCCATCGTGGGATTCGTGGGGGTCTCC
>JALONE010000368.1 GCA_025455125.1 Bacteroidota bacterium | reverse complement strand
GCTCACCGTGAACAACGCGAAATCGAAGCATCTCTTCGACAATCGCTATGGAACAGGTCAGTCGACGTGGACGGCCGTGACGCATTTGACCAACATGACCGTGGGGGGAAAGAAGGTTGTGATCCTCGGGTATGGCTGGGTTGGACGCGGTGTGGCCACCATTGCCCAGGGAATGGGTGCCCACGTCATCATCACGGAACTGGATCCCTGGAAGGCGCTCGAAGCGCACATGGACGGGTATTCCGTCATGCCGATCCACGAAGCGGTCTGTTGCGGCGACATCTTCATTACGGCGACAGGATTGGAGCGAGTGCTCCGAGTCGAGCATCTGAAGGAAATGAAGAGCGGCGCGTTGATCGGCAATGCCGGCCATTCTGATCTTGAAACGGATGTTCCCGCGTTGCGGTCGTTCGCCCGGTCTGTGAAAGAAGTCCGGGACAATATCTTCGAGTACCAGCTCCCCAATGGCCGATCGGTCGTGTTGCTGGCCGACGGGCGCATCGTCAACATCGCGGGCGGATCCGGACATCCTGCGGAGATACTCGACATGTCGTTCTCTCTTCAGCTCGCATCACTCCATTATCTGCTCCGCACGCCGAAGCGGAAACCGGGCGTGTATGACCTTCCAGACGAGATCGACGAATTGGTCGTTCGGGAAAAGCTTGTCGTTGAAGGAATTGAGATCGATCGAAACTAAGGAGTACCGTTCGTTCCCCCGTTGCATATTCGGAAAGGATTACCCATGGGTAAGCATCGATTGCTGCTGTTGTCGATCATCGGGATGTTCATTCTTGTTCCGCCCCGCCTCCTGGCACAACTCGACAGCGTGGCGGCACAGGTCGCATCGACGTCGGAATCGGTTCTTCTGGAAGCCGACTTCAAGAAACTCTCCTGCCAAAACGTGGGCGATGCGCTCAAGCATCTCGCCGGCGTGTATGTGCGGAACGGACAGGTCGCGCTCCGCGACGTCGCAGCGGACAAGGTCGTGATCTTCTTCGACGGGCAGCGGTTGAACACGGCGCAAGGGGGGGGCGTGGATATTGTCAACCTTCCCATCGACAACGTGGAGCGGATCGAGGTCATCCGCGGCGGGAGTTCCGCTCTGTATGGCGCAGATGCGGTCGGCGGCGTCATCAAGATCACCTCGAAGAGCAGGAGCACCGAGTCGGCACAGTCGAGTATGAATGCCAACGTGTCGGCGGCGATCGGGTCGTTCTCGGAACGGATCGGCAGTATCGGACTCTCGCAAACGCTTGGCGAATTCTCGTACTTTGTCAACTACAAACGCTATCTCACCGACGGGGATTTCGAGTATACCGACCCGAACACGTCAAGACGGGAGATCTGGATCAACAATGACCAGGCTTCCCATGATGTCTTTGTGAAAGCCGCCTTTGCCCCGGAACAGGGGATCAATGTCTCCGCGGCCGGCGGGTACTACTCGGCCAATGTCGGAGCTCCGGGACTCATCAATCAACTGACGCCGCATGCGCGTCTCCGCTATGACAACAAGAACCTCAACTTCAACTACGATAATGCCGACGTCTTCCGCGGATTCAATCTGAAAGTGCAATCGTATTATCACTTCTTCGAAACACGCTATGACGAACCTGACGGCCTCGTGCCGATCCACAGCAAGCATAACAATGATGCGTATGCACTTGAATTGCAGCAGAGCGGCAGCCTCTTTGAGAATACCCAGGTGGCATATGGTTATACGTTCCGGCAGGATCGAATCGAGAGCTCGGATATCGGATCAAAGAAACGCAACAATCACGCGGCGTATGCGACGGCTACCGTCACCATCAAGGACCTGGGATTCGCCTTTGATGAGTTTTCCGTCTCTCCGGCCGCTCGGTACGACTATCCGTCTGATTTCAGTGCCGAGTGGAGCCCGAAGATCAGTCTTTCCTTTCAGAAGAATGGCGAGTTGCGCTACACCCTGACATCGCATCTCGCACGTTCGTATCGAGCGCCGACATTCAACGATCTCTATTGGCCGCGCGACAGTTACGCCGAGGGAAATCCCAACCTCAGCCCGGAGCGGGGCGTCAACTATGATATTGGCATCAGCATTTCTTATCCTCTTCTCGGGGAAGTGTCGTTCACCTCGAACTACTTTGTGAATCTCATCGATAATCTCATTCTCTGGGCTCCGGGTTCCGGAGGGCTGTGGCGCCCAACGAACATCTCGAAGACCGACGCCCGCGGCATCGAAACGGGTGCGCGCTGGAAGCCCTGGAAGGAATACGTCGAAATCGGCGCGGATTACACATACATGGTCGCGTTGGACAAGAGCTCGTCCCTGACGACCCGCGACAAGGACCTGATCTATCGACCGCGCAACAAGGTCGACGCGACGGTGACCGCCCGATACGAAAAGGCCGAAGTGAATGTCGTCCTGCACTATGTCGGCAAGCGGTACACGAACGCCTCGAACACGCTCAGACTTCCCGCTTACCAGATCCTCGATGCGAATGTCAGCTACGGAATGGCTGTCTCAAGCCTCTACCTGACCGGGAAGTTCGAATTGATGAATCTCATGGATGAGAGCATCATGATCACGGATGGAAGTCCTATCCCGGGACGAGCATTCCG
>JALONE010000367.1 GCA_025455125.1 Bacteroidota bacterium | reverse complement strand
GCTGGTTGCGCACCTGAAGCTCATCTCGGCTGAGCCGCGATTCGACCGCTTCACGTCCTTTCCGGTACAACTCGTTCAGCAACGAAGCCTTCCATTCCGTGAAAACATACTTGTTGACGGCGGACAGGTCTGCATACGTGAGCACGTATAAATAGTCCAGCAATTCCGCCCGTTCGAAGTGCTGTGCGAATTCGTGGATCGCCTGCGGGTCATTCAGGTTCCGGCGAAACGCCACCTGTTCCATCAGCAGATGGTGACGAACCAGGAAGGCGACGTCGTTGGCGATACCGATCAGCCCGAGACGCCGAAGCAGGTCGGAAGCGATGGGCCCGCCGGTGATCTCGTGCGTCGCGAGTTGGACCGGCTTGGCAATATCGTGAAGCAGGCAGGCCCAACGCAAGAGATCGAATCTCGGAAGGGAACGGGCAACAGCGCCGAATGCGGAATCAGCGTTGAGAAGTGCTTCCGAATTCGCGATGACGAGCAGGGTGTGCTCATCCGCCGTGTAGAAATGATACTGATTGTGTTGGAAGAACGCGACGAGCGGCTTCCACTCGGGAATCCACCGACCGAGCAGGCCGAGGACATTCATCTTCTGTAGCGTTGGTGCGATCGGCTTCGGCAAGGAGAAAAGCTCGATCCAGAGCGATTCCTCGTCCGTTCCCCGCACCGGGCGGAGTCCCTTTTCGCTGCGATGGATGGCGTCTTCGACGTCGAACGCAAGATCAGCCTGCTCTCGTGCGGCATACAGGAACGCACGGAGTGCTTGCTCGTTGGTCAACCGGCGCACGGGCTTCCGAAGCGTGATGTGCGCATGCCGCACTTCGAAGAGCGGATCCAGCGGACGATGCGCTGTCCAGCTCTCCGGTCGCATCCATCGGTCTGTTGCCCAGGCACGAAGGCGCGATGCGACCAGCGCGATACTCCGTGATGCGACGTAATACTGCTGCATGAATTGCTCGACCGTGCTTCGGCGTCCTGTCGCCCGGATGCGCAGTCCGGTGGCGATCGTCGGCTGCAGGCCAAACGCCATCAGGTCGTTCAGCGTTCCCGAACGGACATGAAGCTCGTTCCGCGCGCGCAGGATGAAGTCGAGGGCATGCCGTGCCGCCTGCAGATGATCTGGACGCAAGAGGCGGCGCACCGTCTTGGTGCGGAGCATGCTGATGGTCGCAGGTTCATTTGACGCGCGGGCGGAGGAAGCGGCCAGCGCCCCAGTCCCACGCAACAACCAGTAGGCTGTGTGCAAGTCCCGCAATCCGCCGGCACTGTTCTTGATGTTCGGTTCGAGGAGTGTCGTCGAGTTGCCGTACTTTGTGTGACGACGGTCGAGGAGGTCAAACAACCGGCGGGCGAACTCTGCATGATCCTGTTGTCGGAGGAAGCCGTCGAGGGCGCGTCGATAGTTGGCATGCAACCGGGAGGAGCCGACGACCAGCCGCGATTCGAGCAGAGACATCCTGGATTCGAGATCGTCGCGCGCGATCGCGAGACACTCGTCGATGGTTCGAACGCTGTGTCCAATATTCAATCCGTAGTCAAGCAGGCGGTGCAGGTAGGTTTCGGCGGCGTGGGCGTTCGACGATCCCCGGCTTGCAACAAGCAACATGATATCGATATCGGACGCGAAGCACAGTTCGCGACGTCCATAGCCGCCAAGGGCGATGATCGCCAACCCGGATCGTTCACGCGTGGGAACGGCTTCATAGGCGAAACGGAGCAACTCATCGTGCAGCGTGGTCAGGCTCAAGGCAACGCGGATGCCCCCCTCGCCGTTCCGGTGACGGTCTTCGATCTGCATGCGCTGGGCGCGGAAGGAATCGACTGTCAGACCTGATCGCTTCATGCGGTGGTGTTGTGGCGCTCTTCGAGAACTTCGACGACCATGCCGGTTTCGAGCATCCCCGCTGAATCGTGGATCAGGTTCTGCCCGAACAGGACGCGGTTTCCAATGGTACGGAACGTCGCGAGTGTGCGCATCGGTTCCTGGCCCACTGCTCCCGTCTGTTGATCCACGGAAGGAATTGAGCAGCGCGTGCATGGCTTGACCACGCGGAACGTCGTGCTGCCGATTCGGATGCGGGACCAGCGGTCCTCGGCGAATGCCGCCGTTCCGGCGATGACGATGTTTGGGCGAAAGCGCTCCATGCCGACAGGCTGAGCAAGTCGGGCATTGAGGTCCGCGAGGGACGCTTCGGTCGTGAGGAGGATCGGATATGCATCGGCGAATCCGACGCGATCGGCAGGAACGCCGTACTTGGCGTTCACAGGGCGAGCGTCCGGGTCGGGGAGATGCACGAGCCGACAGTGTGTATTCAATACCGCAGAGAACCAGGCGTTGATCTCTCCGGGATAGACAGAGGCTTCGATCGAATCCTCCCAGATCCGAACGCGTTGGGGAGAACCGCTGTCGGGTCCAAGCGGGATCGTCAGCGGGGGATGACCGGCACAGGAGACATCGAGTGCATCCGAATGCTCTCCGATGCGAATGCGAGCCATCTCCGGGTGGGTGCGTTGGCTGAGGAAGCCACCCGATGGATCGACCAACATCCAGCGCCGGTCGTTCTTCAGCCCCGTCCGCTCCAGCGAGATCCGGTTG
>JALONE010000020.1 GCA_025455125.1 Bacteroidota bacterium | reverse complement strand
CGATCTCTGCAGTCGGAGGAATGACCCTCGTCCTCTCCCTGTTCTTCCTACCCGATTGGGGGACGGGGTCGATGCTGGCCGGCGTGTTCCGCCAGGTGAATTCCCGGATCGAACCACCGAAGACGTACGCGGCGTTCCGCGAAGCGGTCGGACAAACCGAGGTTCTCTATTATCGCGAGGGATCGACGGCGACGGTCGGCGTGGTCCAAGGGCAGACACCCGCCGGTCCCCAGAATATCCTCATCATCAATGGAAAGGCAGACGCATCATCCAAAGGCGACCTTGCCACGCAGGTGACCCTCGCACAACTACCGCTGCTTCTCCACCCGCAGCCCGAACGGGTGCTCATCGTCGGGCTCGGGAGCGGGATCACCTTGGGAAGCACGCTGCGACATCCGATCGAACGCGTCGACTGCATCGAAATCTCACCGGAGGTCGTTGAAGCGTCGGCGTACTTCGATGACGTCAGCGGAGCACCGCTCCGCGATCCGCGTACAGCGCTGTATGTAGAGGATGCCCTCGCTTTTCTCAAACTCACGGATCACCAGTATGATGTCATCATCAGCGAACCGAGCAATCCGTGGATCGCAGGCATCGGGAATCTGTTCACGACGGAGTTCTTTGAAGCATGCAAAGTGCGGATGCGTCCGGACGGACTGATGGTGCAATGGTTCCATCTGTACGAGATGGACGATGAGTTATTCCGCATGGTTCTTCGCACCTACAAGCAATCGTTCCCCTGCATGACCGTTTGGCAGTCGCTGGGGAACGATGTTGTGCTGCTTGGCAGCGCGCATCCTGTAGAACCGAATGACGAACGGATCACTGCAGCATTGAACGATCCGAACATCCGCGATGACCTTGCCCGCATCGGGATCACCGACATCGCCGACCTGCTTTCGCTGCACATGCTTTCCGATTCCGCCGTGACGGCGTACGCCGGGGTGGGGGAATTCAATACGGAGGATCATCCTCGGCTTGAGTACGAGGCCCCAAGGGCGTTCTTCACGAATGTCGGCGTCGCGTCCGTGTTTCGGGCGGATGAACGCCTGGTCGTCAGCGCGCCCGGTTCGTTGCTCCGATCGCGATGGCGGGAGGGGAAGGTTTCGGATGATGACCAGCGGCGCATCGGGATACTTCACACGCTCCCAAGCCGGGGAAATCTGTTGTTCGGCTATTCAGTCCTCCGGTCGTACGTAGAACGGCACCCAGGCGATACGGAGGTGCTCGGCCGCATCGCAGAAACCGCCGATATGCTGAAGCAGGCGGACGACGAAATTGAGTATCTCCGTCGGCTTGTTGCGGCAAATCCGAAGGACCCGGTTTCCCTGGAACGATTGACGTGGGCCCGGTATCTGCATGCACGCGCCCGTTCAAATGCGATGACGGGGATCAGACTTGCGGACTTCGAGCAGCCGCTCCGCACGTGCATCGCGCTCGCGAAAGACACGGTGGATCGGTATCGCGCTCGTTTGGCCGATGTCTTATTCGATGTGGGTGACTTTGCCCGGGCTTCGGACCAGTATGCCCGCGCCTTGCAGATCCGGTCTCAGCACCAGCCTGATCCTGCCCTTGCACCTGACATGCTGTTGTTGCAGTTGGCCCGCTGTCTGCATCACCTGGGAAAGACCGATCGCGCGCTCGGCTACGCGCTGCAAGCGACGCAGGCGAATCCCGAGAACGAAGAAGCGAAGGATTTCATCTACGACATCTGGTCAGGGGGAATGAATCGGCAGCAGTGAATGACGCACTGGTGCGAAACCGCGGCCGCTGTCCTGTCGTAGAACATAGGCTGGGGGAACCGTCAACTTGCCGCCTCATTGCATGCGCCACCACCGTTCGCTCATAAGACTCTGTTGCGTCGTATTCCTGACGATCTTCGCCATGCGTCCCGCGCAGGCGCAGCATGAAGATGCACCTGAACCCGACGGAGCTGGATGGGAATTCGATCCGTCAGAAGATGCCGGGTTCTCGATCGGAGGCTTCCTGCGGGACGCCTTCACTCCGCAGCTCATCACCGACACGCGGCACATCCGTGAATATGTGCGTGACCCGCGCTTTCATCTGCTCAGTGAGCGGCATGGAGCGATGCGAACGGTGGATGCCATCTTCCTGCGATCGCTCAGGATTGCCGATTATCAGATCGCCCGCGCCTTGTTCCTTTCCCTCATGGCGGTCCTTGAGCATCAGCACGTTTCTGTGAAACTGCCGGTTGTCCGTTCGCTGGCGTTGCCGCTGACATTCGAGGAAGACAGCCTGTTCCGAGCTCGGACGAAAAACCTTCCTGCGCATATCTATCCCGACTCACCCCCTGAGGGAGATCGGGACAAACTCCAGCACTTTTTCGCATCGGCCTATCTGTCGTTCGCATCCGAATCTCCCGACCTTGCGCGCGCGGGGGGCAATGTTGTTGAGTGGGGTGAAGCGCAGTTCATCGTCGGCGGAGCTGACGATCCCCGTGACCGGCGCGCCAACCGGCAAGGAGAGCGTTTCGGCAGGGACCTGCTGATCGTGAAGACGTTGTTGCCGTCGGACTATCTCGCTTCACCGTTGCGGCCTTCCGGAGAACTGGAATGAAAACCATCCTTGTGGTAGACGATGAACGGAGCATCCGAGATTCGCTGCGGATGATCCTCGAATACGAGAAGTTCGATGTCGTGTTCGCGGAGAACGGCGAACAGGCGCTCACGCAGGTCGCCGCGCGGTCGCTGGACCTCGTGTTGCTGGATGTGAAGATGGCCGGATTGGACGGCATCGAGGTCCTGACGCGCATCAAGGAAAGGCATGTCGAGCTGCCGGTGATCATGATCTCCGGGCATGGGACGATCGAAACGGCGGTCGAAGCGACGAAGCGGGGCGCGTATGATTTCTTGTCGAAACCGCTCGACCGGGACAAATTGCTGGTGACGGTACGCAATGCGCTGCAGCAAGCGCGGTTGTCGGCCACGGTCCAATCGCTGGAAGAGCGGGTTGAGGGACGACGGCGGATTCTGGGCGAAAGCCGGAAGATCAAGGAAGTGATCGACATCATCGGGCGTGTTGCGCCGACGGATGCGCGCGTGCTGATCTCCGGAGAGAACGGAACAGGGAAAGAGCTCGTTGCCCGGGCGATCCATCGGGGGAGCAAGCGGGCCGACAAACCGTTCATCGAAGTGAATTGCGCCGCGATCCCCGCAGAGTTAATTGAGTCCGAGTTGTTCGGACATGAAAAGGGATCCTTCACCGGGGCGACGACCCAACGCATCGGGAAATTCGAACAGGCAGACGGCGGCACGCTGTTCCTTGACGAGGTCGGTGACATGAGCCTCCAGGCGCAGGCAAAGGTTTTGCGCGCGCTGGAGGAAGGTACGATCGAGCGGGTCGGCGGGAACAAGCTCATCACGGTCGACGTGCGTGTCCTTGCGGCGACGAACAAGGATCTGGAAGCGGAGATCGGGCGCGCGAATTTCCGCAAAGACCTGTATCATCGGCTGTCGGTCATTCCTATTCGCGTCTCACCACTGCGCGACCGCCATGAGGACATCCCGGTGTTGACCGAAGCGTTTGTCGAAGACGTGTGCAGAAGGAACGGGATTGCGAAGAAGAAGGTCGGCGAGGACGTGATGAATGCGCTGATGATGCGCGACTGGCCCGGGAACGTTCGGGAGCTTCGGAACACGGTGGAACGGTTGATCATCCTCTCGCCCGGACAATCCGTGGACATTCGTGTGCTAGACACGTATGGAGGCGGCATCCAGAGCGCTGATGGCGGGCTTCTCGAAGCGGGGGGGACGTTTCAGGAATTCAAGGAACGCGCAGAAGCGGCGTTCATCAAGAAGCAATTGGAGTTGCACCGCTGGAACATTTCGAAGACCGCGGAGGCGTTGGACATCCAGCGGAGCCATTTGTACACGAAGATGAAGCGGTACGAGTTGATGAAAGAAGGGGATGAAGAAGTGGGAGAGGGGAAGTAGGTTGATGATGCCGCCCCGGGGAAACTCCCGGGGAGATGCCGGGATAGGAGACTAGCCGGGTCACACTCGCTGTTTTTGGCGCTGCTTTGCTGCCTCGAACATCACAATTCCCCCCGCCACCGATGCATTCAATGACCCGATCTTTCCGTGGAGGGGGATCTTTATCAAGAAGTCGCATTTCTCCTTGACCAACCGCCGTATCCCGCGCCCCTCATTGCCTACGACCAGCGCCACCGGTCCCGAGTAGTCGTGCTCGAAGTACGTCCGCTCAGCGGTCACGTCCGTTCCCACGATCCAGATCGCTTCCTGCTTCAATTCGTCGAGCGTCTGTGCGATGTTGGTGACCCGAGCGATTGGAAGATGCGCAGATGCACCGGCAGAGGTCTTGGTTACCGTTGCGGTCACCGAAGCAGCATGGTGCTTTGCGATGATCGCGCCGTGAATGCCTGCGCACTCCGCAGTCCGGATCAATGCCCCCAGATTGTGCGGGTCCTCGATCTCGTCAAGGACGAGAAGGAAAGGCGGCTCTCCCCGCCCTCGCGCGATCTCGATCAACTCGTCAACCTCGAGATATCGTGTGCCACCCGCGATGGCGACCACTCCCTGCGTCGACTGGTCCCCCGCAAGCTGTACAAGCTTCGCCTTGTCGGCTTCGACGAACGGAACACCGGCCTGGCGTGCAAGATCCTTGATCTCCTGGATCGCCGGACCGCCCGCACCGTGCTGGATGTAGATCTTCTCGAGCGCCTGTCGGGATTTGAGCGCTTCAATGACCGGTTGACGTCCGGTGATAGTCTGCTCCATCGGGACAGTTCCTAGGTCGTCGCGGGACGGGTTCGGAGCCGGGACCAGCCGAAGACGCCGACGGCGATCAGGCCAAGTGCGATCAGCTGTGCCTCGGAGAGACCAAGGAAGATGCGCGGATTGATCCGCAGGAACTCGATGAGGAACCGCTCGGCTCCCGCCGCCACAAGATAGAACATGAAGAACATACCCATCGGACGCGGCGTCTTTCGAATGCGCCAGAAGAGGAAGAAGAGCGCCACGCACATTAGCAATTCGTAAATCGGTGTGGGATGACAGAGGGTTGTGTCGGGAACGATGCCGTTCGGAAATTGACTCGTGATCTCAGGAAAGTTGCGGAACGCCGCGGAAGGGGGGAATGTCCCTCTTGAGTAATCCGTTCCCCACGGAAGGGAAGTCGGAAACCCGTAGTCGCCATCTCCTGCCAGGTGACAACCGACCCGAGCGATCCCGTAGCCCAGCAACAGCGCGGGAGCATGCGCGTCGGCGATCTTCAAGAACGGGATGTTGTGTTTCTTCCCATACAAATAGATGCCGTACGTTGCGAGGAGGAAGCCGCCATAGAACGTCAATCCCCCCGGATTGAACGTCATGCCGATCGGATCTGCGACGAACGCGCTCCAGTTTTCGATCAGGTACAGGATCTTCGATCCAACCACGCCGGCCACGAGTGCGATGAGCACGGTCTTGTTCGCATGGTCGGGATTCATTCCTTTGCGCTTGAATTCCGACGCAAGAACATAGCTCGCAACGATGAATCCCATCGCAAGCATGAAGCCATATCCGTACACCGTGAACGGACCGATTTTGAAGAGGACTGGGAGCATAGGAAGAAGGAATTAGGAATCAGTGGTCAGCCCATCTCCATCGGATCGCCGGAGATGAGGATGAATGGATTGGTGGGCTTCTTCTTGATCAACACCTCGCCGCCTGAGATCTCGACCTGGCATTCGCTGACCGACTTGTCCTGCTTGATCACTTGCACCGTGTAGGGGCCGCTCAAGCCAGTGAAGTCGATGCGTCCGCGGGCGGGGCCTGTCTGAGGAAGGAGGATCTCCGGCACATGAAGGCCGAGGATCTTGACAACGATCATGCGGTCGTCCTGCTCGTGGTCCAGCAGGATCTCGTACCGGAAACTGGTGAAGATTTTCGTCGTCTGCACGAGGAAGGTCGTCACCTCCCGCTTTCGTTCCTCGTCGAATTGCGGGAAAATGTTGAGCTGATAATCCGGATCGCGGCGCTTTGCTGCAGCCATGGGGTCACCGTATCGCCGGAAGGTCGAACGATGCGAGCGTGACGGTCGTTTCACTGCCGTCGGCCATGTTCTTGAGTCGGGCGGAGCCGCTTTGAAGTTCCGTCTCTCCGACGACGAGCACGTACGATGCCTTCTGCCGGTTCGCTTCGCGCATCTGCGCTTTGATGCTTCGCTGGAGATAGTCGATCTCGACACAGCGTCCGTGCCGCCGCAATTCCTGCCCCCGCACAAAGGCCCATCGGCGCGAGGCGTCGTCGAGCGCCACGATATACAGGTCCGGAACCCGAAGCGGCTGCGTGGCGGACGCCGTCTTCTCCATGACCATCAACAATCGTTCCATCCCTGCCGCAAAGCCAACTCCCGGCGTGGGCTTCCCGCCGATCTCCTCGACCAGAAGGTCGTAGCGTCCGCCGCCGGCGAGCGCATCCTGCGACCCGAGCGCGGTGCTTGTGACCTCGAACGCGGTCTTCGTGTAGTAGTCCAATCCACGGACGAGCCGTCCGTCGACGACGAATGGCAGTCCGAGCGCGGTGAGCAATTGCTGCACCCGTTCAAAATGCGATGTGCAGGATGGACAGAGGTGATCCTTCATGAGCGGCACGTGAGACGTCGCCGATCGGTCCCCCTCGTCCTTTGAGTCAAGGACGCGGAGCGGATTCTGTGCGATGCGTCCGCGGCTTTCCTGGGAGAGACGATCCGCGACGTTCTCCAATTCCTTCTGCAGGATCTCCTTGTAGGCGGGACGGCATATTTCGCAACCGACGGAATTGATCTTCAGCGAGAATTCCTCGATACCGAGATTGCGATACACCTCCAACGGCAGCAACATCATCTCAACATCCAGTTGCGGCGAATCCGCTCCAAGGGCCTCAGCACCGAATTGATGGAACTGCCGAAGACGTCCGGCCTGCGGTCGTTCCTGTCGGAACATCGGCCCGATGTAGTAGATCTTGACAAGCGATGACTGTTCGCCGAGGTTATTCTGGATGTACGCACGCAGGGCCGCGGCTGTCCCTTCCGGTCGCAACGTCACGCTTTCGTCGCTGCGATCCCGGAATGTGTACATTTCCTTGCTGACGATGTCCGTCAGTTCGCCGATGCTGCGCGCGAATAATCCGGTCTGCTCGAAGATGGGTGTGCGGATCTCCTGGTAGTTGAAGTCCTGCATCACGCGACGGACCACCGCCTCGACGTGCTGCCACGCCTCAACGTCGCCAGGGAGAATATCCTTGGTGCCTCTGATGGTTCGAAATTTCACGGTTGACGTCCTTGGGGACGATTGGATTCCGGGAGAGCAGCGATCACATCTGTGCGCCGGAGGGAATTTGTGCAGAGGATCAAGCCTCGGTGTACGTCGACTCTTCCTGTCGGAAGATGTCGAGGATCTCCTTCGGCGATTCGGCTTCCAGCAGCCGTTTGCGGAAGTCCTCCTTGTTCATCAGGCGCGAAATCCGGCTGAGGAGTTTGATGTGCGGGCCAACCATATTGTCGCGTCCGACGAGGAGAAATACGAGTCGTACGGGTTGGTCGTCGAGTGACTGATAATCGATCGGTTGAGCGGTGACCGCGAACGCCGCGACAATGTCCGACACGGCATCGGTCTTTCCATGGGGAATGGCAAATCCTGAACCGACACCCGTCGACATGATCTTCTCACGCTCGAGGATCGCCTGACGCATGCGTTCTTTATTCTGCACGGCCTTCTGGCTTCCCGCCAGGTCGATCATCGCGTTGATGATGTCCGTCTTGGACGATCCTTCGAGTCCGGTCCTGACCGATTGTTCCGTAAGAATGTCTGTGATCTTCATCGATTACTCCGACACACCTCGAATTTCAATTCCAGCCCATAAAATGCACAAAAATCTGCGCAATTCCCAACGCTACTCTTCGATCCAACGTTTGACCTTTTCTGCGTATTCCTCGCACAATTGCTGGGCTGTTGCAACATCTGCGGATTCCGCATTGATGTGGAATATCGGACGGGCGCGGTCCGGCGTGATCAACACGGACGTGCGGGGCGAACCGCTCTCCATGAACACCTTGACTCCGTCAACCAGTTCACGGCGCAGGTGTTCCGAATCCTTCATCAAATGCCTCATGACCCGGCCTTTAATGTGCCACGGGCACGGGATGTTCTTCTTCACGAAACTGAGACGCGGGGTCGTGTCGTCCAATGAGCCGATCGATTTCCGGGTGAGGGCGAGGAACTCCAGGAGCTTCGTGACGTTGTACATCGCGTCCGAAGCAAAGAGATAATCATTGAAGATGAACCCACCCTTCGTCCCGCCAACGAACGTGATCTCTTTGTCTGTCGCCGCTTCCATCAGAGCCAAGTGACTGTCTCGCGTACGGATGACCGAGAAACCGAATTCGTCCGCAAGGAGATCCACCTCACCGGATGCGGAGATCGGAACGGCGATCTTCTTCAACTCCGGGGTTGCGAGCGCGGTGTACTTCACAATGAGCGTGAGCAGACGATCGCTGTCGATGATCCGGCCGTGCTCGTCGACAAGAAAGATCCGTTCAGCCCCTGCATCGAACATGCAGCCGAAATCGTACTTCAGGGAGGTCACGACATACGCCAGTTGCTGCATCGATTGGTCGAATTCCTCCTTCGTTCGAGTGAGCTTCCGCTCGTCGAGGTAGGCATTCAGCGCGACGATCTGGACATTCAATCCGCCGAGGATATTCGGAAAGATGGTCGATGCGACGCCATGCGAGTAATCCATGACCATCTTCAGACCGCTCGTCCGGATGACGTCGGTGTTGATGGACGCCAGGAGGCGTTCGACGTAGCTTTCGGTGATGCGTTCGGGAAACTTGATCGTGCCGACATTCTCGAAATGTGCGCGCGGGAAATCCTCGCCGAAGAACAGGCGTTCGACCGACTTGGTCTTGCTTGTCGGAAGGTCCTTCCCCTGGCCGTCGAAGAAGATGATGTCAGTGC
>JALONE010000366.1 GCA_025455125.1 Bacteroidota bacterium | reverse complement strand
CGATCCCGCCTCGTTCAACCAATTCCGCTGATAGTCCATGACATTCCGAAATCGCTGCTTCTGGGTATCGAACGCGAATCCAAGGAATGCGAGATAGCGGGATGCGAGACCAACGCTCTCGCTCGTCCCCAGTTCCTCCAACAGGATACTGACCAGCAGCGCACGTGCATTATCATCCGTCGTGTAGCCATGGGCGTAGTTCGGCACGGCGAAGAGCGCATGTTGCAGAATTCCCGTTTCATCCGTCATGGCTTGCAGGTGGTCGACATTGAGCGGTGGGAGTTCGCTCGGATACCGATCCAACGCCTTTGCGGCAAATCCCGGGGGAACGTGATGGCGCCGCTCTGCTCGTGCGCGTTCGAAGCTCTCCATGTAGCGTTGCGCGACTTCAGACCAGATCATCGTTCGTCCGTACATGTATGCTCGCTTGCGCATCGCATGGCGCTCCGCCTCATTGTCCAGCAAGTTGATGACCTGCTCGGCCAGAGCTGCGGGATCCCGGAACGGAACAAGCACGCCGCGTTTCTCGGAAAGCACTTCCTGTGCGTACCAATATGGCGTCGAGATGACCGCCTTCCCCGCGCCAAGAGTGTACGCAAGCGTCCCGGAGACGATCTGTGCCTCGTTCAGATAGGGGGTGATGTAGATATCCGCCGCTCCGATGAACTCGATAAGTTCTTCGAGACTGACGAAGCGGTTGTAGAACACCACATGCCCCTCCACTCCCTGTTGCTGAGCCAGCCATTGGAGGGAGAGTCGATATGTTTCGCCTTCATGCTGAAGGACGTGCGGATGCGTCGCGCCAACGACGAAATACACGACGTCAGGATAACGGGCAACGATGGCAGGGAGAGCCGAAATGACAGTCTCAATTCCCTTGTTCGCAGAGAGCAGGCCGAAACTCAGCACGACGGTCTTCCCTTCCACGCCAAAGAGATCCTTGTTGAAGCTCGGGTCGACAAATGGCACATCAGGAATGCCATGCGGAATGAGATCGATCTTTCCCGGGGGAACATGATAGACGCTCTGCAGGTAGTCTGAGCCTCGCTCGCTCATGACCACCACTCGGTCCGAACGAGCACAAACCTCCTCAAGCACCGATCGCTGATCGGGATTCGGAGCATTGAGGATGGTGTGCAACGTCGTGACGATCGGCATGCGCAAATCCCGCAAGAGCGTCAGGATGTGACTCCCCGCTTTTCCGCCGAATATCCCATACTCGAATTGCAGGCAGACCAGATCGACATTATTGATGTTGAGGAAGTCAGCGGCGCGCCTATACGAGTGCACATCCTTTTCCATGAGTTCGAAGCGAACCCGCTCCGGATACGCATAGCCGGCTTCGACATCATTGACGGGCAACGCAATGCACGTTGCTTCGGGATATGCCGTTGCGACCGCCTCACAGAGATCTGTGGTAAACGTCGCGATTCCGCATTGCCGTGGTGAGTAGTTCCCCACGAACGCGATTCGGTTGACTCTCGAATTTGGCGCATCCCGTTTCAAGATGGCTATCCTTTGCCGTTTTCCACTGACCGGCTGCCGAGATCCTACTTCGTGTCCATAATGATCGGCAATCCGTCTTTTCCCGAGCCCACGATGATGATCTTGGTGTTTGGCGAGTGTGCGATCTTTTCGGTCGCTTCAATTCCTTTCCATCGCAAGAGTTGTTCGCTGATGCCCGCAGCAACGATCGACTGAAAATCGGCGATCCCCTTCGCTTCAATGCGCTTCCTGTCGGCCTCCTGCTTCTCCTTCGTGAGGATGAACTCCATGCGCTGGCTTTCCTGGTCGGCACGCTGTTTCTGTTCGATCGCCTCGGTGAGCTGTATCGGAAGTGCCACGTTGCGGATGGGGGTGTTTTCGATGGTCACGCCGCGGGGGGCGACCGTCTTCGCAAGCTCTTCCTGGATCGACAACCCTAGCCGTTCACGCTCGGTGGAATAGAGCGCGCTGGCCTGAAAGCTCGCCGTAACCGCGCGGCAGATGGAGCGGAACTGCGGTATCAGGATGATGGTTTGGTAGTCGCCGCCGGCGACGGTCCTGTACACGCTAGCCGCTGAGTCCGCGTTGAGCCGGTACAGTGCGCTGACCTCCAGTCCGATCGTCAGGCCTTCGCGCGAAAGTACCTGCATCGTCTCCTTGTGCTCCTGCGTCTGAATGGAATACTTGACAACGTGCGCGAGAGGATTCACCGGATTGATCCCGGACCGCAGGGTCTGAGTTGACACGACTCCGAAGAAGTCGACCACACCCACATGCCCCGCGGGAATCTGTGTGAAACACTGCGACAGGGCGAACACCGCGAAGAACACGGCCGCCCCAAGACTCCCGTTGGCCATGGAACGATATGCGATGTAGTTCTGCCGCACCTTGTTCCCGGCAAGTCGCCAGACAACCACCGCGATTATCATTGCGAGAATTGATAAGAGAAAGATCATGAGAGACTCCTTGTTGGACGGTTACCTTCGTTTGCATCGCACTTGGCCGAACGAATCAATCGAATCCCAGCGAGGCGGCCATATCCTCGACCTCTTTCCGTTCTTGTTTCCACGCATCCACCCGCTGTTCAAGCGCGATCGCTTCCTTCTTTGCATATCGGATGTACGCTTCGTTC
>JALONE010000365.1 GCA_025455125.1 Bacteroidota bacterium | reverse complement strand
GTACACAGCGAGCGGCTTCACTCCCGTTGCCTTCCACGCATCGGCGCGCGAGGATGTTCCGGCGATCTCGTACCTGGGACAAGAAACGGTCGAGAAGCATCCCGTCGTCACCACATGGCTTCTTGGTTCTCCGCTGAAGATCAACTACGATTCGGTGAAGGTCTCCGAGGAGATGTACGGCGGGTTTTCCGATGTGCGACTTGGTTCGATCTACCCGGTCGTGGAAGGATTCAAGAACACGGTCGCCGGGGGGCTTCGTCTGAACGCGGGGGATCAACTCGGCCTGCACCGCATCGATCTGACCGCTTCCTATTCCCCCACGCTTCATCTCGCGGCGTCGGAACGGCTTCATGTCATCGCGCGCTATCGATCACAAGGATGGGGATTCACCGCAACCTATAACCGGGCGGATTTCTACGATCTGTTCGGTCCGACCAAGGTGAGTCGCAAGGGATACTCGCTCGGAATCACCTACAAGGACGTTATCTTCAACGATCCCCCTTCCTCGATGGACTACGCGATCGCACTCGCGGGATACGGAGGGTTAGAGCGCTTGCCGGACTATCAGAACGTGGCTGCATCATTTGACCGATTCTATACGAGCAGTGCGCACATGTCGTACAAGCGCGTGCGCAAGACGTTGGGAGGGATCGAACCGGAACAGGGCATCAGCTGGGAGGTTCAAGGACAAGGGAATCTTGTCCGCAACACGTTCTTTCCCCGCGCTGTTGCCACCCTCGATGCTGGAACCCTTCTTCCAATCTCCCACTCATCGATCTGGCTTCGATTGGCATCTGGAATCTCCCGCGGAGAGCGGTCGGAGCCATTCGCCAACTTCTATCTGGGCGGCTTCGGCAACAACTGGGTTGACTATGCCGACGTGAAGCGTTATCGTAACTACGAGAGTTTCCCGGGCGTGTCGTTGAATGAGATTCGCGGGACGAACTTCGCAAAAGCGACGGTCGAATGGACGTTGCCGCCGGTCCGCTTTCGGCGATTTGGGTTTCCGGCACTGTATTGCACCTGGGCTCATGCCGGACTCTTCGCGAGCGTCGTCGGCACGAATGTGGATGACGTACCGGCTCAAACGACATACGGAACGGTTGGCGGTCAAGTGGACATGAAGATCGTTTCATTCTCTCGCCTGGATATGACGATTTCCTTCGGTTACGCTCGCGCCGCGCAACGCCATGCCCGGGCGACGGAGGAATGGATGGTCTCGCTGAAGATCCTGTGACTTCGCTTCTTGTATTGACGATCCCTGCGGAATTGCTGCTCAAGGGAGCCTTCGGCCTCCTCCCCGTCTTCGCATTCCTTTCCCTCCTCCTCGTCCTCGACAGTTTCAAGCTCGTTCGCTTCCGTTCCGTGCTTGCCACGATCGCGGCAGGAATCGTAAGCGCCATCGCGGCGATGATCGCGGGTTCGTTGCTCAGCGATTCATTCGACATCCCATTCTCCGGATACTCGCGATTCATCGCACCCGTGCTTGAAGAATTGCTCAAAGCAAGCTATCTGTTCTACCTCCTTCGAACAGAGCGCATCGGATTCTCCGTGGACGGCGCCATCTGCGGATTCGGGATCGGCGCCGGCTTTGCGGCCGTCGAAAACATCTGGTATATTCAGGTGATGCCCGATGCCTCGTTGCTCACATGGCTCATCCGCGGCTTTGGTACGGCGTTCATGCACGGTGGCACCACGGCGATCGCCGCAGTCATCGCGAAAACGCTGGGAGAACAACACAGGCATTGGGACGCCCGGACGCTTCTGCCGGGGCTCACGGCCGCCATCGCGATCCATCTCTTCTACAATCAGTTCTTTGTCTCTCCCGTCTCGGCGACGGTCCTCGTCCTGTTGACGCTCCCCATGTTGTTGGTGTACGTGTTTCAGCGGAGCGAGCGCGTGTTGCGCCGGTGGCTGCACGTCGGATTCGACTCCGACCAGGAACTGCTTCACATGATTGTGTCGGGGAACATCTCCGCGACGCCCGTCGGCGCGTATTTCCAATCGCTTCAGACGCGGTTTCGTCCCGAAACGGTCGTGGATATGATCTGCTATCTGCGGCTTCATCTTGAGCTGACGATCCAGGCAAAGGGAATTCTCATCATGCGGGAAGCCGGTTTTGATATTCCTCCGGCGCCCGATGTGCGCGAGAAATTCGCGGAGCTGCGCGCGCTGACACACACCATCGGACGAACGGGACGTCTCGCGCTGCTGCCGTTTCTGCATACCTCCGGCCGTGCGCTGTGGCAACTGCACATGCTCGACCAAGGATGACATTTTCATCACTCACCATTGAGCACACGTCCATGAACTCCATCAACCGTGTTCCGAAGCAACCATTCGTTGCTATCATCCTTTCCCTGTCGATCCTTCTGTCCTGCGGCGCCATGGCGCAGACGACCGAATCGCCAACGGGGGGCGAAACGCAGCAGTTGATCATCAACGCGGATGGCTCCATCAACTATTATGAGCCCTTTGGTCCCAAACACGAGAGCCTGCTGGAATACCGAACGAAGCCGCGCCCGACGATCGATCTCATCTCGCTGAACGATGGCGAGCAGAGGAAGGTGACGATCTACGACTACGACAAGAACGGCACACCCGACTTCATTCATCTG
>JALONE010000019.1 GCA_025455125.1 Bacteroidota bacterium | reverse complement strand
TCATCCAGTCGAAGAAGATCGTGTCATCGGCGACGTTGTCTCCCCATGCGGAGGTGTAGACGCCGGACCAATGCCAGTCGGTGATTCCCATCGAGGTTCCGTTCGGGTCCAGGCGGCCGGTCGCATCGACCTTGGGGGTCTCGAGGAATGCCAGTCCGAGCGCCCACGGAGTCGAACCCGGTTCCCATCCGGTCGTTCCCAGCGCGTCGATGACGTACGTGAACTGGTTTGCCGGATCCCACACATAGTAGTCGTCGGTGAATTCATTGGTGATGCCACCGCTGTCAAAGTCATAGTAGATGCCGAAGTACAGACTGTCCTTCGCCACCGTCGTGTCGTTCTCGATCTCCAGTTTCCAGATGATGTAGTCCTGGTCTTTCGATGTGCTCCAGGCGTAGCTCGTCTGCGTCACCTTGATGGCCAGATTGTTCGGCTGGGCGTTCGTATTGTCCCGATAGACACAGTAGGTGTCCTGTTGCGAGACGATGCTGTCCTTTCCGTCGTGCGTCCGGACCGGCCAGTACGGCTGGTTCTGATCGTCCAACGGCCAACTGTTCTTGTCTGTGCTGATCGCCAGCTTTCCGTATGTCCGGTTGTGATAGCCGGGAAGGGGATCCCACTCCTTCGTTCCATTGCCGCGGGCGTTCGCGACATTGGCGCCATAGAGACCGGTCGTGGGAATGCCGATTGCGAGCGACATCTTGTAGATCTGATCGTGATTCGTGTTGATCGGCCAGCGGCCACGCGGCTGAACGCCGGTGTACGGATGCCACTGTCCCATGTTCGTGACCACTTGCCCGAGTTGGTTGATATTGATGACGTTCATCGCCCGGTCGATCACGGCGGCGGGTTTCTGCAGTGCGGGTCGGTCCGCCTGCTCTTCCCGCGCATCAGGTCGAACCTGCGCCACGGAAGGGACGAAAAGTGCCGCCAGGGTGAGTAGGATCAGTAAGTGTCTCATGTCTCTCGATCTCCTTGAATTCAGAACGCGATTCGTGCGATCCTTGTGCCACTTCAAACACTGTTCCATGCGTTTGGCCTGGGCGTCAGTCTGAGCTTGTCGAAGACTGACGTTTCGAATGGGTCATGCGACGACATGCGCAGCATGACCAGGTTAGCTTAGAATTCAACGTCAACTCCGACGTAGATGGTCCGCGGAGCGGAATAGTTCGTCGGGTCTTGCTGATAATCCGGTGTGGCCCTCGTCGACTCGTCTCCGGAGCGATCAGGCAGACCGGTCGCCGAATACACAGAGACAATGTTCTTTCGATCCATCAGATTGCGAATGTCGAGGAAGAGGCCGAGTTCGACCGGACCCATGAAGAACGCTTTCCGCGCGAACAGATCCACGGTGAAGATGGCCGGGAGCCGGGAATTGTTCTGTTCGGCGACATAGATCGCGCGCGCCGGATTGAAGGTGTAGGGAATTCCGCTGCCATAGCGGGCGAGAAGCGTGGCCGTGCTGTTCTCGAACACCGAGCCGAGTAATCCAAATGGTCCCTCGTTCTTCCCGAAATCGACGGAGATCTGCGCATTCCCCGTGTGACGCTGATCGAAGTCAAGCGGCAGGAAGCGCAGCGATTGCACGCCGACGATGTTATACACGTTCGTGTAGCGCTCTTGCTGGCTCGATGAACTTCCTTTCGCGATCGAGTACGTGTAGTTCACGGCGAACGAGATATCTTCGAGCCGGGTTTTCGTAGAAACCTCGAAGCCCTTGACCGAGGCGAAGTCTTCATTGACGTAGTAGGCATACGCAAGCGGCGTGTAGTTCCAGGCGACGCCGGTCAGGTTCTCGATCTTCTTGCTGAAGAAGGTCGTTTGCACCGAACTATGGGCGCCGATCGTCGTCATAACCCCTAATTCGTAGCTCGAGGTCTTTTCCGGCTTCAATGCCGGCGATCCGAACAGCGTCGTGCCGCGATTGGCAAACGCGCGTTCCAGATTGTTGTAGAGCACCTGGTACTCGGGCCGCTGGAAGAACTGGCCGTAGGTGAAATGGAATACCATGTTGTCCCGAACCGGATATGCGATTCCGAGACGCGGACTCAAGGTCGATTGGATCTTGGTTTCGAAGGGCGTCCGTTGCGGATCGTTGGGATTGATCGGGTCCTGCGGGTAGGTCGTCGCAGCGTCAAAGAAATCATACCGGAGCCCAAGGTTCAGCACGATCGTCTCGAATTCGATCTTGTCCTGAATATATCCGGATCCCTCGAGCGGCTTCTTCCGGTACACATTCACGATCTGGTCCGTCGGATTGACCGGATTGCTGTTGTAGAAATAGTCAAGATCGTTCGACTTCAGCTCGAGGCCGGCCTTCACCAGATTGATGCGGTCCATCTGCCATGTCATGTCGGCTTTCATCGCATACGATTTTGTCGTTTGGTCCTCATACACCGACTGCGACATGTTTTGATAGAAGAGGGAGTTTGTGAATGTGGTGAAAAGCGCGCGCGTGTACTCTGCCGGCGAACGTCCATCGACAGAACGGAGATAGCTGTACTGATATGCGGATAATCGGATCTCGTAGAAGAGGTCCGCGGTTACCGCATGACGGAAGTTCAGCCCTACGAGGTTGCTTTCAGACGTTGTGAGGTACGTGCTGTCCGGAATGAAGCGCATGACGTGGTTGTAGCTCCGCGACTTGCGCTTGGAATAATTGTCGAGCAGTGTGATCTTCGCAGAGCCGAACGGCGACCAGGTCACCTTTCCGACGAGCGTCAGCAGGTCGTTGAATCCATACGGCTTGTCCTTCGAGAATTCCACCGACCGCCGCGTTCCGCCCGTCGTGTCCGTCAGTCCGGAGAAATAGTAGCTCTCCGCGTCAACCTTCTTGCCGGACACCAGAAATCCGATCGGGCTGCCGGCCCAGAGCGGTCCGCTGACGGTTCCTTCGAAGTAGCGCTCGTTCAGATTATCGCTGGCATCCTCAAGGCCGATATTGGTCCGCTTGTAGCTGAGATTGGCGCGGAGCCTCGACATGTTTTCCTTTGTGACGATGTTGACGATGCCCGACAGGGCGTTGCCGTACTCCGCGTTGAATGTTCCCGAAAGCAACTCCATTTCCTGGATCGCCTGATTGTTGACCTCCATGACCGACCCGTTGAACAGCGGATCCTCCACGCGATAGCCGTCCAGATAGTATCCGACTTCGCCGGCGCGTCCGCCACGGATGTGCAACGCGCCCGTGTTAACCACGCCTGTTTGCAGCTGCAGGACCCCGGAGATCGTGTTGACCGGCAAGACCGCCAGTTCATCGGCATTGGTTCGCTGCATCGTGGAGCTCTGATCGCGCTGAATGACCATGCGCTCCGCCTGAACGACCACATCCCCCATTTCGACCGCCTGCGGTACAAGCGCGATGTCGAGCGTCGTCGTGAGGTCCACGCGGATCGTTGCGCGCGTCGCAAGGCGGGCATACCCGACGCAGCTCACCGCGACATCATACGTCCCCGGGGGAATGTTGATGATGTGGTAGTACCCGTCGACGTCGGTGCTGGCGCCCATCGTCGTGGACGCAAGGACAACGGACGCACCGATGACCGGTTCCCCGGTCTGACGGTCGATGATTCGTCCGGCAAGCTTGCCCGTCGTTCCGGCTGCGGCAACGGAGAAGATCACGAACACTGCCAGACTGGTATGGAAGAAGATGGTCCTCATGAGACGGCCTCCTGGCTGGGCTACGGAAGATACTGGTCGGTGTCGCGCATGGCGCGCGAGATGGCTTCAATGGTCGGTGTGATGGCCTTCTTGTTCTTGAGCGCGATCTCCGTCACGATGGCGTTGATCAGGATCGTGATCGCCGCGACGGAGTTCGTGTAGAGCATATTCTTCGTGCGTCCGACGATCACCTGGGATGCATGAAACGTAATCGGCGATGAACGGATGTCGGTAATGGCGATGACCTCGGCGCCCCGCTCGCGCGCAAACTTGGCCGCTTCGACTGTTTCGCGGGAGTACGGGGGGAAGGAAAAGGCGACGACCACATCGCCCTTGTGCGCCAGTCCCAGCAATTCGACGAATCGGGTGGGACCGGATGAGATGGAGCGCGCATGAACGGCGACCTGATTCAGCTCATACGCGAAGAACTGCGACAAGAGCGATGAGACACCGATGCCCATCGTGTAGACATGCTTCGCGCGCAGCAGCAGCGAGACCACGTCGTTAAACACGGTCCGGTCGAAGTGATTCAGCGTTTCGTCGATGTTCCGCAGTTCCGCCTCGACCACGCGCGTCAACGCCTCGTTCTGCGTCTGCCGTTTGAGTTCCCCCATGTACTTGTTCACGTTCGACAGGTCTGCCTGCAGAGCGCCGAGGCATTCTTTCTGCAGGTCGGCGAATCCCTCATAGCCGAGACTCCGCGCAAAGCGGACGATGGTCGGCTTGCTCACGCTCAGCTTCCGCGCAAGCAGGTCGGTCGTGAGGAATGCCAACTCGTTCGGCTGATTCAGGATGTAGTTGGCAACCTTCTGCTGGTTGGCGGGAAGGTCCTGAAAGGTGTCGAGGATCTTGCGGTGCAGTGCCTTTTGAACCGAAAGATGACTCGAAGAAGAGACCGCTGTCTTCACGATGACTCCTGCGTCGGAACAAGCCTATTGATAATTGATGACCACGGCGATCGCCAGGAGGACGAAGGCGAGCGCAAAGAAGACGATCTGGATGGGAAGCATCCAGCGAAACCATTTTTCCCACGATATCTGTGCCATGCCGAGCACCCCCATCGTCACGCCCGAGGTCGGCAGGATGGGATTGATCCATCCTTCGCCGAATTGGAATGCGAGCACGGCGGTCTGACGCGTAATGCCGACGGCATCGGCCAACGGCGCCATGATCGGCATCGTCAATGCAGCCTGGCCAGACCCGGAATGCACGAAGAAGTTGATGATGCATTGCGTCACGAACATCGCCTGCGCTGCGATGATGGGGTGAGTTCCATCGACCAGCCCGGACAGGGAATACAGCATTGCGTCGAGGATCCTTCCGTCGTTTGCGACGACGAGAATGGCCCGTGCGCACGCGATGATGAGCGCAACGCCGACCATCCCTTGGGCGCCTTTCTTCAGGCTGTCCGTGATCTGGGTGGCGGTCAGTTTCCCCAGGACACCGCAGAGAAGTCCAACACCAAGGAACAACGCGGCGATCTCGTTGATGTACCATCCATACGCGAGAACACCGTAGATCAGGAACAGCATCGCGGCGCCGAAGGCCAGGAGCACAAGCCGGTGTGCGCGCGTGAACACGGCGGGTGTGCTGTTGTCGAGATGAAGCGTTGCCCGTCGCGATTGATCGAGTTCGAACACGGGACTCAGGCGCGGATCCCGCCGGACGCGTTGCGCGTGCCGCATGACGAAGGCGATCATCACGGCCGTGCTGATCACCCAGATGACAAGCCGGTATTCAATGCCGGAGTAAAGCTCAAGTTCGGAGATGCTCTGTGCGATCCCGACTGTGAAGGGATTGAGGATCGCCCCCGCGAATCCAGCCGCCGCACCGAGAAAGGGGATCGATGTTCCGGTGATGGAATCGTAGCCAAGGGACAAGGCAAGCGGGATGAACACCAGGACGAACGGCATCCCGGATTCCGCCATGCCGAAGACCGCACCGGCGACCGAGAAAAGGGTCATGGTGACAGGAATGAAGAATTTCTGAAGATGCGGTTTGCGGGAGAAAGTATGCGCAAGATGCTGGACCGACACGGCGATCGCGCCGGTCTCCTGGATCACCATGAATGCCCCCCCGATGATGAACAAGAACGCGATGATCTGAGCCGCCTGGATGAATCCTTTCACGGGCGAGACCAGGAGCGCCCCTAATCCCTGCGGCTGACTGGGAAGCGGCGTGTACGACCCCGGGATCACAAGGGTCTTTCCGTTGCGCACTTCCCTAGTGTATTCTCCCCCCTGGACGATCCACGTTGCGAGTGCGACGAGAACGACGACGGCGAAGATCATCACAAGCGTGTTGAAGGATGTGTTCATTTCGATCTGCGTGAGTGAGCGGATGAAGCGTGACAGAACGCCGGCGCGTTCAGGAACGGACGAGAGCCGTTGCCAACGCATGGGAACGCGCGAGGTCGTCGATCAGGATGAACTCCTCGTTCGAATGCGGCTTCTGTGCGCCGATGCCAAGATTGACGGCCGGAGTGCCCTTCGCATTATATTTGTTCGCATCGCTTCCGCCGGTATACCGGATGGGGTGGGGCTCAATTCCGGCGGTGTGCATCGCGCGTTCGAGCGCGGTGACGAGCGGCGAATCGGCTGCATGGACATACGGCGCGAAATCGGTCTTCTGGCTGAACTGTACCGAGCCTCGGGAATCGATGGAACGGCGCAGGGTGTTTTCGATGATGGTCAGGCGTTCGCTGATGCGCTGGGGAGAGAACGCACGCACTTCTCCTTCGATCGTGACCCGTTCCGGAATGGCGTTCAATGCCTCCCCGCCGTGAATGGTGCCGACATTGGCGGTTGTATCGGCATCGATCCGGCCAAGCTCGAGTTTGCTGATCGCGGCGCTGGCGAGCTGGATGGCGCTGATGCCTTCCTCGGGTGCAACGCCGGAGTGTGCAGTCTTCCCGATGAAGGTCGCCGTGAACGTGGAGAGCCCGACGGCCTCCCGAATGTAGGTCCCCGGTCGCTTGGAACAATCGAAGACGTACGCCCCCGTTGTCTGATATCGAGACAAGTCGGCGGTGCCGGCACCGAAGAGCCCGGTCTCCTCACCGACGGTGAACAGCACGAAGAAGTTCTTATGAGAGAGGGATTGCTCGGTGATATCAAGGAGGAGGCGAATCAACACCGCGCATCCCGCACGGTCATCGCCACCGAGGATGGTCGTGCCGTCGGACCGGATCAAGGTTGATTCGACGATGGGGTTGATGCGTGCGGTCGACTTGACCGTGTCGAGATGTGCGGTCAGGACGATGGCGGGGAGGTCGTTCCGAAAGCCGGGGGGAAAACAGAAGATGTTTCCAGCGGTTCCGCCGAGTCGTGCGGCGGAATCATCTTCATGGACACGGATCCCTGCTTGGCGAAGAAGGGCAGTGACGGCATCGGCGACATGACGCTCGGCAAGCGAAATGCCGTCGATGCGGACGAGGGAGAGAAAAAGATCGACGAGGCCTGGTGAGGATGGCATGAAGCACCGGGGTGTAACTATCGTTACGTTTATCCGTCAGCGCGTAACTACTGGTACACAAGGTACGGATTTCTTTGAGGATGTCAAGCGGTTTTTTCGTGTGATCGGCGTCCTTGCTTTCAACGCCTCTTTTTCCAACATTCCAACGACAGTATCCCCCAATGCACCACGAGCGCTACATCGTCCGCCTCACGACCCGCTCTCCACGATCGCCCATTCCTGCATGAAAGGAATGACTATGTATTCCGTCGTATGCCGTTTGATAGTGTCCTCCCTGTTCCTCCTTCCCGTCAGCCTGGTGTCCCAGCAACGGCCGACCCAGCCGAAAAAGCCCACGGTCGCTGTCCTTGATTTCGATGCCCGGGGCGGTATTTCCAAGGAGGAGGCAGCGTCCCTCTCCGACGCCTTCCAGACAGAGCTGTTCTCGACGAATGGCTTCGTGATCGTGGACCGGAATCGCATCAAGGCGATCCTGACCGAGCAAGGGTTCCAGCAATCCGAGGCGTGCACGCAGGTTGAATGCATTGTCGATGTCGGCCGCATTCTCAAAGTGGAGAAGATGTTCGCCGGCAACATCGGCAAGGTCGGGCGCATCTACAACGTGAACGTTCAGTTGATCGATGTGACCACAGCGCAGATCATCAGTCAGAAGAATCGAAAACATGACGGCGCGTTGGAAGATCTGCTCACAGAGATCATTCCGGAGATTGCGGATGAGATGGCGGGCGAGATCCTCGGCAAACGGATCGTGTCGCAACCGGGCAGCGGCGGCTCGACGTGGTACTGGTATGTCGGCGGAGCCCTGGTGGCGGGCGGAGTGGCCGCGGCGGTGCTGATGAAATCGGGCAGTGAGGAATCCGTTCCACCGCCGGCGAGCAAAACCCTTCCCGCCGGACCCGACCTCCCGCAATAATCACCTGTCCTGGATTGCATACGGTGATCATGAGGAATTGAGAATATGAAAAAGACATTACTGCTTATCGCCTGTACGTTCATTGTGATCAAGGCACAGGCACAAACGAATGCTGCGGGAGAATACATTCCGGATGCGCAGACCGTTCTCTTGATGCATATGAACGAGGGGAACGGAACGATGGTGTACGATGCCAGCGCGACATCGGCGGTAGGCATGTTTGCAGGGGGCGTAACGTTCGGTCCCGGTCGTTTCGGATCGGCTACGGTCTATGCCAATCAAGGCTACTTCGAGGTGCAACACACCCCAGTGTTGGATTTGCAAGACCTGACCATCGAGATGTGGATCTATCCGACGATGCCCTCGTTCACGATGGGACCGGTCGAATACAACATGGCGCTTGTTTCCAAGAGAAATTCGAACGCCTATCAGCCGTACACATTTTCCATCTACAATGGCGGCGCGCTCAACCACAATGCCCATTATGTTTCAGCTGGTCATCGAGATGATATCACGCCCGCGGGAATTCTCCGATTGAACGAATGGCAACATGTCGCCGTAACGCGGCAATTCACGGGAACAGATGCGATCCTGAAGTTCTATGTCAATGGCGCGTTGGTAACGGAATCTCTTGTTCCGTATTCAGCTGTCACACAGAATACGCTGCCGCTCTGGGTGGGAAAAGATCCGTACTATGCAACGTATGTCCCACAAGGGACATATCAGGGATCTATCGATGAGCTCCGTCTCTCGAACACCGCCCGCGAACCGTACGAGTTCAATCTCCAGCTTGCTCCAACGAATCTCTCTGCCAGTTCGGGCTCTCCGTTCGGCGACCTGACATGGTACAATGGCGGCGGCGCCGTGCCATTCCACAAGTACCTTATCTATCGCGGCACCGATTCGACCAGCATGGCGGTGATCGATTCTGCCTTCGGCGAGTACTACTCCGACCAAACGGTCAC
>JALONE010000018.1 GCA_025455125.1 Bacteroidota bacterium | reverse complement strand
GGCGCCCCTCCACTCCACGCCGTTGCGTCAGCACAAAGACTCTCGGCGATCGATTCGGCAGTTTCATCCGCATGATCAGCCACCGACCGCATCACATTCTCCATTCCGTACAATTCCCGACGCTTGTCAAACATCTCGAATAATCCGTCGCTCGTGAGCACAACCACGTCCCCATGTGAAAGACCGATCGATCGCTGCGCATACGGGAATTGCTCCACGGCTCCCAGCGGCATTGCCTTCAGCATGATCTGTTCGCAGCTCTTCGCCGCCGCACGATAGACGAGAAGCGGCGGCATCCCGGCGGAGGAATAGGTCATCGTCCCCGGACGGAATCGCGCGACGGCGAGACACATTGTCATCATCGGAAGCTTCATCTGCTTCACAGCCCGGTTTGCCGCTGTGATGATCTCTTCGACATCCTCGCGCGAAGACAACAGGTTCAGTAGACCCTTCGCCGCGATCACCATGTTCCCGGCCTTCAGCCCGTGTCCCGTCGCATCTCCCACGGCGACGGTCAGCGTTCCATCCGCCGTCTCGAAGAAATCATAGTAATCTCCGCCGACCTCGCTCGCCGTTTTCATGAGCGCGGCGACTTCGAACCCGGGAATCTGCGGAACATGCTTCGGCAGAAGCGACAACTGCAGCATCCGCGCCGATTCGAGTTCCCGGCTTTTTCGCGCACTCTCGATCTCGATCGTCTTCCGCTCGAGCGCGAGTGCATGCGCTCTTCGTTCCTGCTCCATCGCGCCGTCCGAGAGCTGTTTGACCGTTTCCAACTGCGCCTTCAAGTCTTTGTTCAACTGTGCAAAGTTGAAGGAGAGGAACACCGACATCGACACAGCGAGCGCAAGCATACCGTACACGTAGAGCTGTGTCGTGTTCGGCGTTTCGGTGATGAGGTCGAAGTCAACGAGGATCTGAAGCACAACGAAGACGTTCAATACGAGAAATCCACCCATCAGAAGCCATCCACCACGAAAGACCTTGGCTTTCGCGCTGAAGTAGGAAAGGAGGCTCTCGAATGTTGTGAACGCAAAGAGGACATAGGTGAGATTCGTGAGAAGACTTGCTGAATAGCCAAGCACACCGAAGATGCTCAATCCGAGTGCGAAGATCGTGTACCCCCAAGCGCGCCGCGGCAGGCGGTCATAGTTCAGAGCAAGAATCGTCAGCGTTCCAAAGAAGACGGCTGCGGTACCGGAAAGATTGTTGAGTGTCGTCGCAAGAAGGATGTGATCCACATCGACTACGAGCGAACGTAAGTAGTTGAAGTAGGTCACCCCCGCAAACCCCAGCATGCAGATCGCATAGAAGAGATGCTGCCGCTGATTCCGCATGAATCCGTATAACGAGAAATGCACGAGCGCGAGAATGAAGGGAATGAACGTGAAGGCGATCTGACGCTCGGCATTCTTCCGGACATCGACCGCATCGCGCAAGGCGGAATTTACGGGTGCAAGGGAGAGAACAAACCCCGGGTGATACCCCTTTTGCCGGATGCGCTGCCAGTCCAAATTGGCGTACCGAACGACAAGAACCTGCTCGTGGCGCGGTTCGATCCGAATCTCCTGCCACAACTTCATCGCCCTCGGCCGATACCCCCCGTCAACGGAATCGATCGTGCCAATCGAATACAGCCGTCTCCCGTTGTAGATCAGCTGGGAAGCACCCAAGTGCTCGATGCGGATGGCGAGCGTCCGATTCCAGAGGCTTGAATCGACGAAGAGTGGAAGACGGAACCAACCTCGACAATTCCATAGCGGCCCGGAGAGCGAATCCCATTGGATGAATGTGTCCGTGGTGATCCATCCACTGTCGTTCAGCGCAGGACTCGTCCACGTTAAGTCGTCGCCGGGATGATACTTCCACAACGCGTCAAGGATCAACGGTGGCTGAGTCACGCCGAATTGCTCCGCGGACAATACCGCCCGGCCATTCCGTGTTCGGTTCAGCCAATCGAACACCTCGATGGTCACGGTCGTATCTCGATCGACCGACAGGCGGAAGTTCGCGTAGCGATTTCCATTGCTGTCGAGGGCCTGCGACCACCATGAACCCGCGGTGATCTTGTATTCCAGATCTGTCCCATTCCGGAATCGCATTTCTTCAGACCAGATTGAATCGGAGCCGCGCCGAAGAGGCACCGCATTGGGGATCCAGGATCCAAGCGCCGAATCGTTCCCGGTCAGATACACAGGCATCCCGACCGCGGAAGGATGCACCCGCACCACGAACCGGACCGTATGCGATTTAGAAGTGGGAGATGAGCATGAAGAAAGAAGAAGCGCCGCAATACCGAGCGCGCCAGCGATGAGTGATCGTCGCAGATATCGTAAGGTTGACATTCGTCTCGTGATGTACATATGAGAATGTATCCGGGGGTTCATCCGGGGATTTATCCGGGGGTTCATCCGGGGATTTATCCGGGATAATTCCGCGGAGAATGGGAACACATCATGGGAGATCTCCCCGGGTGTCTTCCCGGGGTGACATTTCACCCGCGATCAGTCGTATGCGACGCGCGTCGCTTCGTCCGCCATCGTCGGTGCAAGCCGCTCATTCCAGGACGGATCTTCCCACGTTCCCAGCTTCGTGTGCAACTCGAGATACTTCCGCGGAATGGGGTGCGTTCCCAAAACGACCTTCACGCCGTACCGGTGCTGCATGAAGTCGCGGAATGTGTCGATGTAGGGACAGGGCGGATATCCGACGAGCAGGCCCGTCGCCAGGTGGACGACCTGCGCGCCGTTCTTGACCATCTCCTCCCCCGCATACTCGACGTTGCCGCCGGGACATCCATTGCACGTCGTGAATCCCACCAGCTCGGCGCCGCTCTCCTTATAAACGCTGAACGCCCCTTCGCAATTGCGCATCGCACGCAGACATTTCCCCCCCGCACAGGTCCGATACCGATCACAGATGATGATTCCAACCTTCGTTGCCTTGTTCATAGTTCTATCCTCCACACATAATTAACGGGGTGTTGAAAATCAAATCATTCACCACTAAGTCACAAAGACACCAAGACACCAAGACACCAAGATAAGACGATCTTCCCGCATTGCTTTCTTCGTGCCTTCGAGACTTCGTGGTGAGGTCGTCTTCAACAGCCCGCTAGACCGCCCGAAACACCTCCACCTCGCATGCATACGTCCCCGCGCGCACAACGGACCGCGCGAACATGTACGCCTGCTGCGCCAACACCAGAACGATCAGCATCGGCGCCGACCTTACCGTCAACGTCTCCGCCAGTAATCCAAACACAACCATCAGCATCACGGTCACTGCCACCAGCGCGAGCGAGACGCTCAGCGTGTGCTTCCAGTTGCGAACGACGAACGCAAGTCCCGATCCGAACGCGCCGAGGACGCTTCCACGATCTTCCAACACGATCCGGACGCGCGTGTAGTCCAGCGCCAGCGTGATGAGCCAGAACAACATGAGCAGCACGGCATTCGTTGCGAGGTACAACAGATATGCGGTCCACTCGGATGCATCTCCGCTAGTCGACGACGCGATCTCGTGCCGCAGCAGTGGTCCCACGATGCCGAGTACAACATACAACAATACGAATCCGACGAGCGCAACGCGGAACATCCGTCCGAAGAATCGCGCGCCGTCTGCGATGAACTCCGCAATCGTCACGCGCTGCGCGCTCGCATAGGCGCCGAGGAATCCTCCGGAGAGCAGCATCCCGCTCAATCCGTACACGAGGGCGAGCACCACGAGCAGCGAAAGATGCCGCGTCGCGAACTCCAGACCCGTCACCGAATCCCACACGAAGTCCGCGATGCTCGAAATGACCCGGCCGGAAAGCATTCCGTCCAAATGATGGATGAACGGTGCCGCTCCAAGCACCGAATGATCGAGCAGGCGCGCGTACGGACTCGACCTGAGATCTTCATGAAATGTCGCAAGCCAGTTCTCGTCCAACCGCAGAAGGATTTCCTCATCGCGTACGGTCGGCGCAAGATACGATTCCAGCTCGTTGAGGAACGGCAACGCGACGACCAGCGCCATCGCAAGGTTGATACCCCACGCAAGCGCAACCAGGCGGAGATTGTCTCGGACCCGCATCCAGCCGGTCCGAAGGATGGAAACGATCATGATGGCGACGCCTCCGTGGTGGACGATGTTCCGAAGATGAGCTCCTTGTACCGCTGATACGCGTACGAGACCGCCAGCAGGATGACCCCGAGACCGACGAAGGAGAAGATGCGGTACAGCGTTTCGAGGAACGAAAGGTCGTAGATGAAGATCTTCAGAATGGTGATGCCGAACAGCGCGAACGCGATCACGCGTTGCATCCGCAGTCCGCGCCAGATGCCGATCACCATGAGCAGGACCGACAAGCAGAGCCACACGGTCGACAGGATAAGCTGCTGCAGATTCTGCAGCCGCTGGAGTTCGGGAGAGGAGAGGTCTGGGTTCGTCATCAGCAACCGGTAATGATCGAATGCTTCGCCCGTGAGCAGGAAGAACGCGATCGCGACCACGCCGACACCAAGCGCACCCAATGCCTTCAACGTCCATTCATACGGCTGTGCGTGCGTACGGATGCGGGAGATCAGCAACGCCATTCCCGCCCCCGTGACCAGCATCAAGCCGACACGAAGATTGAGCAGAGGTGTGAAGTCGTCGATCGGTTCAAAGGAAACACCGCGGATGACGATGAGCAGACCGCCAAGCAATGCCAGAAAGACCGATGCTGCCGCCAGCATCTCCGAACGCATCCAGTCCGCCGCTTCGTTGACCACGATCGCGAACACGACCCAGGTCATTCCGATCACGAGAAGACGCACGAACAGGAGCGATGTTTCCGTCAGATACGGCTGGTCGGTCGCAAGCGACCGGAAGAGATCGTTGAGTTCGATCGTGATCAGCAGGAACGCCAACACCGTTGTGATGAGTTCGAACCCGGACAACAAGCGCGGTCGTTCAGCTCCCAGGTCTTCCGGGTGCGCGCGCCGCAGCAGCCACACCGCGAACGCCGAGCCGAGCGCGAGGACCAGCACCGTTGCCGCCCGCGCATTCCAGAGAACAACGAACGCACGCGCCGATTCCGCACTGAACGCACCATCCGTGATCACATACCGCGCGATCGCCAGTATGAGCAGGACGAGCGCCGAGCGCCACACGATCCGCTGACGGTAGCCGAAACCGATCATCATGAGTGCGGCTGCTTCGATGGTCCACCATCGGACCGTCTCGAAATCAACGAATTCGATGGCCGTCGCAATCACAAGGAGCGCAATCGCAACGAGGTCGTTACGCACCGCTGTGAACCGGTCGGCAAGCGGATTGCGCCGCACAGCAACTGCGAGACCGGCATACGGAACTGCCAGCAGCAGCGTCGTCGCCCCCATCCAGTCATGATGCTCAGGATCGATCATCGCAAAGAGCGCAAAGAACACGACAACGGCATTCGCGATCGCCGCCGAGTGCTGCGTGAGCAGTGCCGGTCGACGGAGCCCCATCAAACGAACGGCATCCGCGGCGAAGAAGACGAACCAGAACGCGAGAACGAAGAAGACCGTTACGCCGAGTTCGTCGGGGGTGTACCACTGGTCATTCCAGGAAATATAATAGAGCCACGTCGCGCCGAACGAGAGCGGTTCCAGCACATACCATTTCGGCGACCGGAAGAGGACCGCAAGGAGTCCGATATTCGCCAGCGCAAGATAGGAGAAGAGCCCGATCTCGTTGTTCGTTCCCGTGCTTAACAACGTCGGCGTCAGAAACGCACCCGCCCATCCAAGCAAAGCAACGGCAAACGAGTTGTACAGCAGGCCCTGGCCCAGCGCCAGGATCGTCACGACCGACATCAGGACGAATGCGAGGGTCTGCGGAACGAGCTGATAGTAGTTGAATGCCGCATATGTGGAAAGATACAGGATGGCGATGCCGGCGCCGACGAGACCTTGTGCAAAGATCTGAAATCCTTTCGCGTGCGTCCGGTACGCGCCCGCCAGACACGCAAGCCCGGCGACGGTCCCGACGATGACGCGCAACGATTCGGAGATCCAGTCGTTGTCGAACGCATACTTCAGGAAGAAGCCGACGCCAAGGATGAGCGCAAACGCGCCGATGCGGTTGAGCAGCTTTCCGCCGACGAACGCTTCCCACTCCTCTCGCGTCCTCGAAGGCGCGGCAGGAGGAGGAGGCGAAGCGGTGCGCGCTTGTTGCGGAATGAGATGCGGATCCGCATGAAGCGACAATTCGACCGACTCTGCGACCGCAGGTGCGGGAGCCTCTTTGACAACCGGTGGTGACGGAATCGGAAGCTTCACGCCAGCGGCCCGTTCAAGTTCTGATTCGAGCACGGCGATACGACGCTTCAGGTCGAGGATCGTCGGAACCTGAGATTCCAGTTCATTGATCCGCCGTCCGTTCGTGATCACCTTGATGAAGGTGTACAGAAGGACCAAGAAGAAGAGAACGAGAAAGAACGCGACACCGATCATAGCGCCATCTCCAGGAAGTTCTGAATCCAGAACAGCACGCCGACAGCATACTTCTGAGCGGAAAGCGAACGGTATCCCGCCGGACGGATGATCGCGCTGTTGTTGTTCCAATTAATGTCCATCACCAGCTTTCGATTCGGATCGACGATCGCCTTGACCACGCGGTGGTCTGTGTCGTATGAGAATCGTGTCCACCGATACTGTCCATCCCATTGTTCGACCGCCGTGGTGCCGTCCTCGAACTCCACCAGCACCTCGACCGGCGCCTTCGCCTCTCCCTTCCGCACCACGATCACCTCGGAATGGAATCGCTTCGCATTGTTCGGCAATGCCGCAGAATCGACCGGCGTTCCGTTGAATGTGAAGTATCCATTGGGCTGCGAGAGCTCAATATTCGAAATGCGATCGACGGCGTAATCGAACAGGTCGGAGCTGAACCAGGTATTCTCGAAGAACCAGCGGTGGTCCTTTTGCGTGACGGTGTTGACCGTTTGAATGAAGTCCTCGGTCGTCGGGTGCTTGAAGCGGAACCGGTGGTGGAACGTCCGCATCACACGATACATCATTTCCTCGCCGAGAATGTTCTCCAACATCATCAACGAGAGCGCCGGCTTCGCGTATGAGTTCAATCCGTACGTCTCATTGTATTCCCATCCCCGGCGCGCCATCACGTCGTTCTTCCCCTCCCGACGAAGCGCCTGTGTTTCGCTGATGAGTCCGGATTCATCGACATCGAACACCCAGGGAATCCCAACATACTCATCTGCCCCGACACCGCCGAAATAGAACCGGATGTTCTTGAACGGCTTCCACGCGTACCGCATCACCCGGTCGGTCGAATACGTATTCAGACCTTCGTCAAGCCATGCTTCCTCGAATTCATTGTTCGCCACAAGCCCGTACCAGAACTGATGCCCGAACTCATGAACCGTCACTCCCTCTGGCGAAGATTGCTCGCGGGGTGCGAACATTGACGTTCCACCCGTAAAGATCGTTGGATATTCCATCCCTCCAGATGCGCTTCCGTTCGCGGGGTCAACGACCGTCACGGCGTTGTAGGGATACTCGCCGTACCACTCGCCGTAGAAGCGGAGCGCCTGGAACGTCGCATCGAAGTAGCGGTCTGCCATGTGCGCGCGATGCGGCTGCGTCATCACGATCACATCGACCTCCTTCAGCGGATGATGCCGGTCGCGGCGTTCATCCGGGTCGGCCTTCACATGACTGAACCGCTTGATGGACACCTCAAGATCCGGCGATGTCACCCAGGCGAAGTCGTGGATGTCGTTCTGCTTGAATCGATGCGTCGTCGTGCTATCCTCGTTCGGTGTGATCGAATACGCGACGCCTCCCGATGCGCCCACAACGTAGCGGTCGGGAACCGTGATCGACACATCGTAGTTGCCGAAGTCTGCGAAGTATTCCGTATGCGCATGGAACTGATGACAATTCCATTCTCCCTTCCACCAGACGCTGATCTTCGGGAACCACTGCGCGACAAAATGGTAATTGCGGATCGCACCCGTGCGCGAGATGGGGAGCGGTTGTTTCGTCTCGAAGTCGAGGCGAAGCACGAGCGTCGCACCCGCGGGGATGGGGGTTGGGGTTGAGAGTTCGCAGACCGTGTGATCGTCGGAGTTGTTGTCGTCCGGCTGGACGTAGCGGAACGAACCCGTGATATCGATCTCCTTGCCGTTCGCGATCCACACCGCGCGGCGGATGTTGCTGTAGCCGTAGTCCTCCTGACGCATCGCGGGACGCCAGAGCGACCATCCGCCCTCTTTTGCATACGAGGAGCGGTTGTTCTTCCAGGCATTATGATAGAGATGGAAGGGGAAGGAGCGCTGCGGTTGGCCGGTGGTATTGCGCCACTCGAGCAGAGCGGAGCCGCTGATGATGTTGGTCGCGGTATCGAGCCGCACATGCATGGTATAGTTGGCGATGCGGTCGCTCGTATCCGGGAGGACGAGGTCCGCATCCCACGGGGGAGCCCCTTGTTCGAACCAATGCGGAGGCGGCGCGGTCTGCGCGGACGCAGGAGGCGCGGGGGGGCCGATGAATCGGACGAGGAGCAAGGCAAGGAGAAACAGGAGGACGACCTCAACAGCGCCGACGAAGCGTTTCATAGGACACCGGAACACGTGAGCGGAAGAAGTGAGATAAGGTAGGGAAATGGGAGGCGGAGTGCAATGCGAGTCTTGTCAGGAGGATTTCCACAGATTGACACTGATTACACAGATACGTCTGGAAGTCATCCGTGAGAACCTCATGCAAATCAAACGACAGTAACATCATCTGCAATAATCTCGTAAACTCCCTCTTCAGAACAATCTGAACGGAATCGCCCATGAAGATCCTGGCACTCGAAACTGACATCCCCGACGTTCCCGACAATGCATTCACAGAAGAGCTGCTGAAAGAAGAAGCTGCCCGCGCGTGGGAACTGCATCAGGTAGGAATCGTGCGCGAACTGTACTTTCGCGCAGATCGCCCTTCAGCGGTTCTCGTGCTTGAATGCCGGTCCGTGGATGAGGCTCGGGAGAAAATAGAC